>CALEHZ010000001.1 GCA_937875715.1 uncultured Campylobacter sp.
TTATTTTCATTTTTTTAACTGATTTTTTAAAAAATTCTATATAATTCATATTTATAAAGCCTTAAAAATTTTTAAGAAATTGTAGCATAAATAAATGAATAAAGTGTATTTTAGCGATATAAAAGCCCTTAAAAACGAGCAAACTTTTTGGAATTTTTATAAGAATTCTAAAAGAAAAGAAAAATTGATAAGCTTATAAATCTAGCTGATAAAAAGCGTTCTTTATTAGCTGGAATTCTACTTGATTACGCTTTAAAAGAGTGTGGAATTTGTGATTATAATCTCATTTACAACGACTTTGGCAAGCCCTATTTAGATGATAATAGCGTGTTTTTTAGCATTTCACACTCAGGTGATTACGCAATGTGCGCAATTTCAAATAAAGAAGTAGGCTGTGATATTGAAATAATAAAAAATGATAATTTAGATATAGCAAAAGAATTTTTTAATAAATTAGAATTCCAAAAAATTCAAAACTCAAAAAATTCAAAAGTAGAATTCTACACTCTTTGGTGCCAAAAAGAAAGCTATTTAAAAGCCCTTGGCACAGGCCTAAACGGCGGGCTTGATTTTATTTTAAATGATGAAATATTCATCAAAAATGAAAAATATTATATCCAAAACTTAGATATTCATAAAGCCTATAAAAGCGCTATTTGTTCGGCTTTTAAAGATTACGAGCTAATAAAGCTTAAATTTTAAGCTAATTTTTTGCTATAATTGCGCTTTTAAAGGAAAAAAATGAGTAAAATTCGCAATTTTAGCATAATAGCACACATTGACCACGGAAAAAGCACCTTGGCTGACCGCATAATTAGCACTTGCGGGGCTGTAAGCGATCGCCAGATGAGTTCGCAACTTTTAGATAACATGGATATAGAAAAAGAGCGTGGAATAACGATAAAAGCGCAGTCTGTTCGCCTTAGCTACAAATATAAAAATGAAGAGTATATTTTAAATCTCATTGACACCCCAGGGCATGTGGATTTTAGCTACGAAGTTTCACGCTCTTTGGCAAGCTGCGAAGGCGCTCTTTTAGTAGTAGATGCCTCTCAGGGCGTCCAGGCACAAACCATCGCAAATGTCTACACAGCCATTGAAAACGACCTTACAATAATCCCAGTGCTAAATAAAATTGATTTGCCACAAGCTGACCCAGAGCGAATAAAAGATGAAATAGAGCATATCATCGGCCTTGATTGCGCTGATGCTTTATGCGTGAGCGCAAAAAGTGGGCTTGGAATTGACGAGCTACTAGGCGCAATTTGTGAGAGAATTCCAAATCCAAAAAATTCAAATAAAGAAGAAATTAGCGCAAATGATGAGAGCAAGCCCTTAAAAGCGCTGATTTACGATAGCTGGTTTGATAATTATTTGGGAGCCTTAGCGCTTGTTCGCATTTTTGAAGGTTCGTTAAAAGTAGGCGACGAGGCCTATATAATGGGCTCAGGGCAAAAATATCAAGTTTTAGATCTACTTTATCCGCATCCCATAGCGCCAGTTAAGACAAAAAGCGCAAACGCCGGTGAAATCGTAATCATCGTAATGGGGCTAAAAACCGTAAGCCAAATACAAGTAGGCGATACAATCACACTAGCAAATCATAAAGCAAACACGGCAATTTCAGGCTTTGAAGGCGCTAAGCAGTTTGTATTTGCTGGACTTTATCCAATCGACACTGACCGCTTTGAAGAACTGCGAGATGCGCTTGAAAAGCTACAATTAAACGATAGTTCCATTAGCTACGAGCCTGAGAGCTCAGCAGCGCTTGGCTTTGGCTTTCGTGTGGGATTTTTGGGACTACTGCACATGGAGGTTATCAAAGAGCGCTTAGAGCGTGAGTTTAATCTAGACTTAATCGCCACTGCGCCAACCGTAACTTACATCGTAAATACCACTGATGGTGGCAGTCTAAATGTCCAAAACCCTAGTGAGCTACCGCCAGTAAATAACATCGCTGAGATTTTAGAACCATATGTAAAGGCTACGATTATCACGCCAGCTGAGTTTGTAGGCTCAATAATCACGCTCATCTCAAACCGCCGTGGCAATCAAAAGAAAATGGATTATATCACGCCTGAGCGTGT
>CALEHZ010000002.1 GCA_937875715.1 uncultured Campylobacter sp.
TTTTCTAAAATATAAATATTTCAAAAAATTCAAAAGCTGAATTTTATAAAATTCAAAGCCTTATTTTTATAAGTGAATTTTTTGAAGTAAGCCTGAATTTTATAAAATTCACTTTTTGCTTTCTGTTGTTGCTTTGCAGTTGCTGTCGATGTTTTCTACACAAGCATAGCCAGTTTGCGCAAAAACTAGGATTTTTACTTCATCGCCACCTTTGCCAGTAAGCGTGATACGAATAAAATCTTTTACTAATTTATCGCTTTGATAAGCTATTGCGCCTCCAGTTCCATAAGGTGCAAACACACGCCCTAAATCATCAAATATAAAGCTTTTTGAATTATTATTTGCACCTGTTGTTCCAGGGAATTTTATATCAATTCCTTTAATCTCATAAGTGTCTGTAAGGTTCATTTTTTTACTAAATTTATTTTGAGCGCCACCTTTGTTGCCGTCATAATCAGCTGCTAGATATTTTCCAGGCTCGGCTGGGTCTAGGGCTAGTTCATCTAGCGAATTAGCATTGCCTGTTTTATCACCAGCACTATCTTGCCAAACGCTATAGCGTATGCATTTTTTTGTGTCTTTATCATTTGCTTTAATTGGATTTTTACAATCATCTAATTTACCAGCAGCCTCAGAAAAACTCACTCTCCAAAATTTTTTATACCAAGTAGCATCATTGCTATCAAATTTATCATTATTTAGCGCTAGATGCTGTGCGTAGCGAATGTGTGAAATGATCTGCCTTGCGGCTTCTAAGGTCTTTGTGTCGGCTTTATTTGGCATAAGAAAAAAGGCTAAAACTCCAATTAGCACAATCACAACAATGAGCTCAACCATAGTAAATGCTTTTTTCATATTTTGCCTTTTTTAAAAAATTCACATATTATAGCAGAAAAAATTATTCACAAATAAAAAACTGGGCTATTTTAACACCGAATTTTTTGATTTCTACACTTTTATTTGAGCATTTTTGCTCACTTAAAAATAATTTTGCCCCACCTTTGATTTCATAAAATTCAAGCCTTCTTGCTAGTTTAAAATCGCTTGAAATCTCGTTTATTCCAAGCTTTTTTAGCTCACTAGCAAGTTCTTTTGCAACTGAGTATTTATAAGCAAAGTGACTTTTGGGGTTTGATAAAAAAGCATATAAAAACTCTGGAAATATTGAAACCAGCGCATTTAGACCAAGAGTAAAAAGCATTAAAAAAGCTAAAAGCTTGTATTTAAAGCGAAACTTTGGCAAACGCACAAAATACGAAGCAAAAAACAGCCTTATCATATGCGGTATAAAAATCACACAAAAAGGCAAAAACAGCTCAAATGGTGGCTTTGTTCGCACGCTAAAAAGCAAGCAAGCACAAAAGGCGCTAATGCTTATGAACCACAAAAAATCTTTGTGTTCTTTAATCCACATTCTATAAACTGCGTAAATAAAATAAATGAAAATTAGTGGCGAAAAAGTAGCACCAAATATCGCCATAGCATCAATTATATAGCCTTTTGGTTTGCCTGAAAAATCAAAGTCAAAAACAAAAAGCCAAATAATAGAAAAAATAGCTGCAAATATCGCTAAATTGCGCTTTTTATCATATAAAGCAAAGAAAAATAAGGCTAGATAAAGCGCCAAAAAAGCGTTGCTTACAAAAATGCTAGCAGCCAAAAGTGCCAAAAGGCTCTTAAAATGCGAGTTTTGCACCAAATAAAGAGCAATCAAAGCAATTAAAATAATAAAAACTGCTGAGTTTATGATAATCGCACTTGCCATCACGCCTGGCAAATACATATAAACACACGCAGCAATCAGCCTTTGATAGCGATCTGGTAGTATTTTTTTGCTAATTTTATAAATCAAAAAAATATTTATAAAATGTGCTAATAAAAAAGGCAGCCTTACGGCTAAATCCTTGCCCAAAATATCGCCAAAAGCTATGTTTGAGCCATTTACAATTTCGTGTAAAAAGCCAAATTCTTTCAAAAATGAGCTATTTGAATAAAAAATTTCAGCCTCATTAAAGCTAATACTAAGCGAACTTATGCTGTAAATTAAAAGGGCTAAATTCAGCAAAGTTATTAAAAAAAGTATGAAATATTCGTTATTTATACGCATATTTTAAATACACCATCGAAAAAAGTGAAAAAAGGCAAACTACACCAAGTGCTAGCAAAAATGCCCACCAGCCAAAGTCTAAAAACAAAAAAGCAGGCAAAAAACTGCCTAAAAATCCACCAGAATAATAAAAACTAAGATAAAGCCCATTTGTAATGCCTTTGTGTGTGGCTAGTTGATTTACAAAGCCGCTTGCTATGCCATGTGCGATGAAATTACCCACACAAAGCACTAACATAGCAACAAAAAGAGCACTAAAGCTGGCTATATTAAAAATAAAAAGGCTAAAAATGCTAACTATAATTCCAAAAATAATCGTATTTATCGCCCCGCCAAAGAGCTTTTCAATGCGCTTATTATTAAAGCAAATTAGCACTCCAAGCAAATAGCCAGTATAAAGTAGGCTTGTTTTTGTGCCGCTAAAATCTCCCAAAATCTGCATAAAACGCATTGGAATATAGTTTAAAAGTCCTTGAAAAACAAAAAATAAACAAAAAATCATTATATAAATATATAAATTTTGTTTTTCTCTAAGCACGCTTACAATGTCTTTAAAGCTTGGTTTGATGATTGAAGCTGTGATGTTTTGGCATTTGGTGCGAACTAAAATAGCACAAAGCAAGCAAATAAAAGCTGTTGTGATAATATAAAATTTCCAGCTATAAATATCAGTAAAAAATCCGCTTAAAAGTCTGCCCAAAAAGCCGCCAACTATCGCCATAGCAATGTAAGCGCCAATTGCAGAGCTTATATTTTCTTTGCTTACAATCTGTGCTGTGTAGCTCATAAGCCCAGTCATAACAGCAGGCATTAAAAGTCCTTCTAAGCCCCTTATATTTAGCATTAGCGTGTAGCTATCACAAAGTGCGAAAATTAGCTGAAAAAAAGCAAGTAGAATAAAAGCATAAAAAAGTATTGTTCTTATGCTGATTTTTTCTATCAAATAGCCATAAACAAGACCTCCAAAACCAAGCGGCAGAAGTGCTGCGCTCATAAAAAGCCCAGCTTCTGTGCTGCTAATGCCAAATTCTTGTTCAAAAACCACCGAAATTGGCTGCAGCGAGTATAAAACGCTCATATTTGTAATATTACAAAAATAAATTAAAAACAAATTAGCTCTGTTCATTATTTCTTGCTAAAATCTCGTCTAGCTCGTATTCCCAAGGAAATTGTATCCATTCTTGTGTGGGATTTATAAAAAATTCAGGCTTAAAACATGCAGTTGTTTTATAAAATAAAGCCGCAGTATGAAAATCACACTCAAAGCGTGATTTTAGCGTATCAAAAACAACTTTCATACTTTCGCCGCTATCAATGATATCATCTACGATTAAAACACGCTCAAAGCTATCAAGCGCTGGGATAAAGGCAAGTCTAGGCTCGTGAATTTTTTGATCGCCGCCATAAGAAATGGAGCTTAAAGACAAACACGCACGCACGCCTAGCAAATGCGACAAAAACTGCGCCAAAGCAAGTCCGCCACGAGCTATACCTAAAATTGCAGAAAATTCAATCCCAGAGTTTTTGATTTGTCCTGCAAGCGCGATAGAATCACGCTCAAAGTCATTATAAGAGTATATTATCATTCTTGTGCAATACCTAGTTTTTTAGCCATAAAAGTTAGACTCATGCCTTGAATCAAAACAGAAATTAAGACCATGAAAAAGATAATATTAAATATCATCCCAGCAGCCGGAAGCTGATATAAATAAGGATAAGTCGCTAGTATAATAGGAACAGCCCCACGCAGCCCAACCCACGATATAAAGAGCTTTTCTTTGGCGTTATATTTACTAAAAATCAAACAAGCAAACACAGCCGCAGGGCGAGCCACTAGCATCAAAATAAGAGCCAAAGTAATAGCGCCAAATGCCACAGCTGGCAAGTTTGAAGGGAAAACCAAAAGTCCAAGTGTTAAAAACACCACTATTTGCATCATCCACGCAATTGCGTTATGAAAGGCTCTAATATTTTCTTTGCTATAAAAATTCACTCTATTTGTGATGATTCCGGCTATGTAAATGCTAAGGTAGCCATTGCCAAAGGCAACTGAACTAGTGCCAAAGATCAAAAACATCCACGCCACGCTAATTAGCGGATAAAGCCCCGATTGCGTGATTTGAAGCCTATCACAAAGCTTAGGAAATGCCCAGCCAAAAGCTATGCCAAGTCCAATTCCTATTCCAAATTGTGCGATGAATTTTAAAATCCAGCCAAGAACTGAGCTGCTTTCTGGCATTGAGATTAGCTGCACGATTGAAATCGTTAGAAATATCGCCATAGGGTCATTTGAGCCACTTTCTAGCTCTAAAAGTGGCGAGAGATTATTTTTAAGTCCGATTTTTTGAGACCGCAGTATCATAAATACAGCCGCTGCGTCCGTTGAGCTAATAATAGCGCCTAAAAGCAAGCTTTCTAAAACACTAAAATCAAGGATAAGATAAATAAAACCAGCCATTACAAATGCAGTAATGAGCACTCCCAAGGTCGCTAAAATGACACCAGCAGTGATCACGCCTTTAATATCGTCCCAAAAAGTATCAAGTCCGCCGCTATAAAGTATGAAAATAAGGGCGATTGTGCCTACAACCTGTGCAGTAATTGCGTTTGAGAAGCGAATGCCAACAAGCCCTTCTTCGCCCAAAAGCATTCCAAAGCCAAGGAACAAAAGCAGCAATGGAACGCCGATTTTATCAGCAATTTTGCTAGCATAAACGCTTAGAAAAAGTATAAGTCCAACTACGATTATATAATAATTTAAGTTATCTAAAATTGCGTTCAATTTTGTCCTTTCTTTGTTTTTTTAAATTTTATAAAATTCACTTCAAAAAATTCAACTTGAATTTTTTGAATTTTATGAATTTTTTGCTTTGCCCAGTAATTTTATAAAATTCAATTTATAAAATTCACTTTGAATTTTATAAAATTCAAACTAAATCTCATTATAGAGACTATCACGGCGCACAGGCACTTTGCCGCTTGTCTCAATTAGCTCAATAAACTCTTTTTGCACCTTGCCTTTTTGGCTTGAGGCACCTGCAGCGCTTTGGATGCGCTCGTGTCCTATGGTGCCGTCTATATCATCAGCGCCGAAGTCTTGAGCTACAATAGCAAGACCCAAAGTACTTGTAGCCCAGTAAGCTTTAATATGCGCAAAATTATCTAGCACTAAACGCGAAATAGCGATGGTTTTAAGGTATTCTTCGCTGCCAAGTGGCTTTATGCCATCTAAATAATTATTTTGCGTTTGATACACAAGCGGAATAAAAGCATTGAATTTTCCGCCATTTGCCCTCTCTAAGCTCTCATCTTGAACCTTGCGAAGGCGCAGCATGTGATCTATACGCTGCGCTCTATTTTCAATATGCCCAAATAGCATTGTAGCGTTACTTTGGCGGCCTTTTTCGTGCCACATTGAGTGGATTTTTAGCCAGTTATCGCTACTAACTTTGCCTTCACAAAGCTCTTTTCGCACGCTCTCATCAAAGATCTCAGCGCCACCGCCAGGCATGCTATCTACGCCATTTTCAAGCATTTTTTCTATAATTTCTTCATAACTTAGCTTGAATTTTCTGCTCATAAAGTCAATTTCAGCTGCCGTCATCGCCTTTATATGAAGTTTTGGCAAGCTTTCTTTAATCGTTTTAAATACCTTAAAAATCTCATCAGGCTTAGTAAATGGATTGTGAGAACTTACGATATGAACTTCATCTGCGCCACTTTGAGCGGCGCTTTTAGCAATATCTATAATCTCATCAAAGCTCATTGTATAGGCATTTTCGTTTTTGCGGTGCGCCGAAAAAGCGCAGAATTTACAAGTATCCGCACAAAGATTGCTAGGATTTATGTGGCGATTTAGATTATAAAAAACCTTCTTGCCGTGTAATTTTTCACGCTTAATCTGAGCATATTTGCCAAGAGTAAAAAGGTCTAAATCCCAAAGCCCCAGAGCATCATCAAGTTCTAAACGCTCATCATTTTGTAATTTTTTTATTAAATTTTCCATTGAATTTTCCAAAAAAATATGAAGCTATATTTTAGCTAAAATTGCCTTAAAAAGCGTATAAATACACTGAATTTTATAAAATTCACTTTTTAAAAAATGCACAAAAGCTTTTATTTTACCACAAAATCAAAATAAGTATCAGCGTAAGGCTCATTTTTTAGTGTAAAATGCCACCATTCATTTTGAAGTGGCTTAAATCCAGCTTTAACCATCGCTTTTCTTAAAATCTGCCTATTTGCTTTTTGTTCTTTTGAAATAC
>CALEHZ010000003.1 GCA_937875715.1 uncultured Campylobacter sp.
ATATGCTTGGCGGTCTAAAAATGCGTGATAAGCGCCTTTTAAGCGGTGCGAATAATAGCGAAGATGCTGGCGTGGTGGCATTTAGTGGCAATCATGCGCTAGTTCAAACGCTTGATTTTATCACGCCTATTGTGGGCGATCCTTTTATTTTTGGGGCGATTGCGGCGGCAAACTCGCTAAGCGATGTCTTTGCTATGGGCGGCGAGGTGCTAAGTGCGATGAATATTATGAGCTTTGATAGCCTTCATCACAAAAGCGAAATCGCAAAAGAAATCATGGCAGGCGGCGCAAGCAAAATATTTGAGAGTGGTGGCGTGCTAGCTGGTGGGCATAGCGTGCGTGGCTCTGAGCTTTTTTATGGGCTTAGCGTGACTGGCAAGGTTGCAAGGGAGGGCTTTTGGGCAAATAATACTGCTAGAGTGGGCGATGCGCTAATTCTTTGTAAGCCGCTTGGTTCTGGCGTGCTTAGCACTGCTTTGAAAAACGGCGCATTAAGTGAAGCCTGGCGTGATGAGATGATAGAGCAGATGAGCACGCTAAATCTGCGTGCTATGCGTGTTTTACGGCAGTTTAGTGTAAACGGGGCTACTGATGTAACTGGCTTTGGCTTTTTGGGGCATTTGGGCGAAATGCTAAATCCTAGCGTGGAGTTTGAGATTTATGGCTCTGCGGTACCTCTTATGAGTGGGGTGCGTGAGTGTATAAATGCTGGTTTTGTGCCTGGTGGAAGTATGTCAAATAGGGACTTTGCGAGTGCTTCTGTAAAAGAGAGTAGTGATGAAGTTTTGATGAGTGCGCTTTATGATGCGCAGACTTCTGGCGGACTTTTAGTCGCCCTGCCAGAAAAGCAGGCGCAAAATGCACTAAACGCCCTAAAAAACGAAGGCTACGATAAAGCTAGTATAATAGGACTCGCCCAAAGCCCAAAAAACCCAAAAAGAATAATCATAAAATAATATTTTTTTGGTAAAATAATAACAGGCGTTTTATGGATAAATAAGGAGGAAGCACATGCTGGAAATCGTATCTGGGCGGGCTGGTACAGGTAAGACCTGGCACTGCCTGCAGAAAATAAAGGAAGAGCTTTTGGGCAATCCTATGGGGCCTGCTATCATCCTGCTGCTGCCGGAGCACATGACCTATAAGGTTGAGCGGCAGCTGGCCAATCTGCTGGCTGATGAGGTGCCTGGCAAGGGGTTCAGCCGCTGCTATGTTTATGGTTTTCGCCGCTTTGCCTATCAGGTGCTGCAGGAGGCAGGCGGGTGCAAACCGTTTGCCAACAAGGGTTCGATTCGCGTCACGCGTTGTGACAAAGACGGCAATATGACGCGGACAACGGTCGACTTGAATGAAATCGGCAAGGACGGGCGGATTG
>CALEHZ010000004.1 GCA_937875715.1 uncultured Campylobacter sp.
ATGCCTTATTTTAACAGATATAGATTCTATGGAAAATGATCGAACAAAAGCATTGGTATGTGAAGGGAAAACTACTTCAAATGCTACATTGAAGTGGCTTGTAGGTAAAGTAAAGAAGTATACGAAAGATGGCAAAACTAGTGTGACATTATCAGATATAATTGATTTGACACACGAACAAAAGACGCAAGGTAAATGTCATATTGAATTCCAGGTTAGGGAGAATGGTTTGTGTGGCAGATCTTTAGAGGAAGCAATTAAAAATGTTAATAGAACATATTACGGACTGAGTGAATCAATAGAAGAAAAGGATTTAGAATTTAGTGAAAAAAGTAAAACAGATTTTGCATTAAATTTGATATGTGAATATTCAGATTATAATATTCCTAAATATATTAAAGATGGATTGACATGGCTTAATGAACAGAATGTTTTGGTATAGGAGGAACATTTGTGTTAGAGGAAAACAAAAAAACAAATTACCAAAAAGCAAAAGAAGAAGCTGATAAAATAGATTTACAAATTATTAATGTTTTACAGCGAGGTAAGAATTTTCGTGTTGAAGCAGGAGCGGGATCTGGTAAAACATACTCATTAAATAAAGTTATTGAATGGATTCAAGATCATAAATGGGCTGAATACAATCGGAAGAATCAAAAGGTTGTTTGTATTACATATACAAATACTGCAGTAGATGTAATTGCTGAGCGTCTTTCAAATGACTCATTTATTTTGCCGTCAACAATACATTCTTTTGCATGGAATGCAATAAAGCAATATCAAAGTTTTTTGATTAATTATATATTAGCAAATAATCATATGCTTCCTAAAGAAGGTGATTTTTCATCGATTAGACAAGTTCAATACAATTTGGGGCATAGGTATATAGAAAATGGAATATTATATCTTTTTCATGATGATGTTATAGTTCTTTTTTCTGAAATGCTTGATAATGTTAAATTTCGTAATATATTTGCAAATAAGTATCCTCTAATTTTGATTGATGAGTATCAAGACTCATTTAGGACAATTGTTGACAAATTTATTAAGTATTTTATCGATAAAGAAATAGGTCCTCAATTTGGTTTTTTCGGAGATGCTTGGCAAACCATTTATCAGTCTAATAAAGCGTGTGGATTGATAGAAAATAAGAATATAGTTGAAATAAAAAAAGTATCTAATTTTAGATCTTCAGAAAAAATTGTAAATTTATTAAATAACATACGACCTGAATTGCCTCAGGTTTCAGCTAAGGATGATTTTGAAGGAGAGGTAATAGTAATTACTTGTGATGATTATAACGGAGCACGTAGGAATGATAGGAACTTTAAAGGAGACATTCCAACGGAAGAATTAAAGCATAGGCTTAATAGCTTGGTAGAGTGTATAAAAAAGAACCATATACCAGAAAAAGAAAATATAAAAGTGCTTGAAAATGTAGAAAATATGAGCCAAATTATGCATGAGTGCGATATAGCCATCAGCGCAGGCGGCAGCACGCTTTATGAGCTAGCAGCGCTAAGCCTGCCTGCAATCTGCTTTAAAATCGCTGAAAATCAAAACAGCGCAGCCTTTTGGGGCAAAGAAGCCATGATATACGCAGGTGACGCTGCAGCCGATATAAGCGCCGTTATATCAAACGCAAAAACCGCCCTAAAAGAGCTGATAAAAAATCCTAGCAAAGCAAACGAGCTAGCCGCAAAAGCGCATGAAATCACAGATGGCAAAGGCGCAAAGCGCATCGCAGCCGAGATTTTGGCTTTATGAATTTTATAAAATTCATAAAATTCCAAAAAATTCAAGGCTGAATTTTATAAAATTCAATAGTTGAATTTTATAAAATTTCTTTCGTTAATTACAGCAAAAGTGAATTTTATAAAATTCATAAAATTTCATAAAATTCAAGGCTGAATTTTATGAAAATCTTATTTTAAACTTACTAAACTAATACTAAAATTTTTTAAGGATTTTTTTATGGAAGATTTATCTTTGTGGCTGTATATAGCGATGTTTGGCGTGGCTTTTGTGGCTGGATTTGTAGATACTATCGCTGGTGGCGGTGGGCTTATTACATTGCCTGTGATGCTTGGTTTGGGGCTGCCGCCGCACATCGCACTTGCTACAAATCGCTTACAAGCCTGCTTTGGTTCTGGTATGGCTAGCTTACATTTTATTCGCTCTGGGCTTGTGGATATAAAATCGCTTGTGTGGGTGATTTTGTGGATATTTTTGTGTGCAGCAGCAGGGACTTTTGCTGTGCTTGCCATTAGCCCAGATGCCCTTAAAATCATCATTCCATTTTTGTTAATTGCGATTTTTTTGTATGTGCTATTTAGCCCAAAAATAGGCGAAGAAGACAGAGCCTCAAAGCTTGCGCCCTTTGCTTTTTATGCGATTTTTGGAGCACTTTTGGGCTTTTATGACGGATTTTTAGGGCCTGGAACTGGCAGCTTTTGGACTTTTGCGCTTGTTGCGTTACTTGGGCTAAATATGAAAAAAGCGGTCGCACAAACAAAAATTTTAAACTTTGCTTCAAATATTTTTTCGCTTTTTGTATTTATCGCAAGTGGCAATATTTTGTGGCTGCTTGGGCTTTGTATGGGCATCGGGCAGTTAATAGGGGCTAGACTTGGCGCAGCAATGGTGATCAAAAAAGAAG
>CALEHZ010000005.1 GCA_937875715.1 uncultured Campylobacter sp.
AGGGTTATAAGCTTGGCTATAAGCCACACGGCTCATCAGCTTTGCCATGCCTTTTAGATCCACGGCCTCAGCGTAGTATTTTTTTAGCACATCGTATCTTTCATACCCTATGCCGTGTGGAGTAGGATCAAGAGAGACAAAGAAATTTGTCATGATATGTGCTTTCTCTCCCTCTACGACATTGATTTTATCATTTACGATTTCAACGATAAAGCTTTCTTTTGGGTCTGAAATCATAAAGTGCATTTCAAACATTTTTGGCTTTTGGACTAGATTTCGCTCTTTTAGCAGCTCTACTGCGTGCTTGGCGCTTTTTGCGTGGTCTAGGATGAAGCGTGGAACCATGCTATATCCAAGCTCAATGGCGTCTTTATTTGGTCCAGTTACATTGTTTACATCCTCATTTGGCACGACATTTACTTGAACTACCACGCCATTTTCATTTACACCATCGGTTATTGAGAGTGGCATTAGCTCTATGTTTTTTGCTGAGCTAAAGACTTTTTCATCTTTATTTACAAGCTCGTGATTTTTCATAAGCCCAAGTGTAAGCTCAGGGTCCATCGCCACGCCCACACTAGCAAAGCGGTTTTGGCTTTTTTCGGTCCATACGATTATCATCGGTGTGTCGCTTTTATAAAAGTCTAGATTTCGCCCGTGAAAGTCGCCATTGCGCACGCCAGAACAGCCCAGCCCCAAGCGCTTGTCTAGCTCTTTATTTAGGTATTCTTTGCGCTGCCAGTTTTTTTCATTATATGGCGCAAAGGTGTTCATCACCTCGGTATTTATATTATCCACTCTTAAAGTATAGACAAACTCGCCTACTTTTTCAAGCTTGTTTAGCTCTTTTGGTTTTGCGATTTGCTCACTTGCTGCTAGACTTAGATTTAAGCTAAGAGCCGCCGCTGCTAAAAATGGTAAAACTTTCATTTTTCCTCCTATTTTTTGAAATGAAAATGTAATATTGTAATATTATTTATTTTAATTTACAATAAAATTTTAATAAAGCAAATTCTAGAATTTAGCCAAATAATCAGCCCAAAGAGATGAAAATTTTGCTACAATTTCAAATCCAAAAATCCTGGCTTAATCACAAAAAAGTGTTGATAAAAACCCTTTGAAATTAT
>CALEHZ010000006.1 GCA_937875715.1 uncultured Campylobacter sp.
TGAATTTAAGGTGCTATTATAGCAATTTCATCCCACATTTTTGACCATTATGCCAGAATTTAGCTTTTTAAATTCTAGAATTTGCCCCCCCCCGCTGTCATTGCGAGGATTGCGAAGCAATCCGTGGCAATCTCTCTTTTTAAATTCTAGAATTTCATTTTAATTTTTTAAATTCTAGAATTCTAGAATTTTAGAATTCTAGAATCCAAAAACCCCAAAAAAACCCACCAAAGTGTTACGATTTTTCACATTTTTGCTTAAAGTTTGCTTAATTTTTAATAATTTTCTAATTTTGCGTAATTTTTAAGCTGTTTTTTTTTTTGAAATATAATGCCGCGCAAGTAGTTTTTTAAAAGAAAAATTACAACTTCACTTCAAAAGGATCAAGAATGTTTAATTCTCCAATTTTACTTTGGCTACTAGCAAATAGTGGCAATGCAGCCACTGGCTACACTAGAGATGCCCTAGAAGGCGCTTCAAGCTCACAGCTAAATGTGCTAAGCATGCTAAATCCAAACTATGCAAGCAGCGATGAGGACTTCATCGAGGGTCTTTATACCTCACTTCTAGGTAGAGCAAGCGACGCAGAGGGCAAGGACTACTGGCTAAGCCTATCAAAAAGTGGCGTAAGTCGCAATGAGCTTTTAGAAAGCTTTTTAAAAGGTGCCTCAGCCGGTAGTGACGCAGCTGCTGCAAACGCCTCAGTAGCAAACCTCATAGAAAACATCTATCAAACATACCTAGGACGCCCAAGCGACGAGGCTGGCAAGGCCTACTGGATGGGCGTAGCAGGTAGTGGCACTAGCCTAGCTGATGTCTTAGAGAGCATGCTACAAGCAGCCGGCGCAAACGGCGAGCCAGGATACGCAAACGCTCTAGGCAAAGCAATCACAGACGCCTACCAAAACCTCCTAGGCAGAATCCCAAGCATAGAAGAAGTAGTAGCGTGGCAAAACGCCTCACTAGCTAATGGCCTTACGCCAAACACCGTAGCAGCCGTGATAGCAGACTCAGCTTCTAGTGATGATGCCCTCTGCCTAGCAAACAAAGCAGACTTCGCAAACTCATACTGCAATGCCACCACCACCTGCCCACAAGCCCTAGCCAAAAACGCAAGCGCAGCAAACATCACCGCTACAAGCCAAAACGCTGATACCCTAGGCACAAGCGCAGGCAGTGGCGAAAATCCAAGCGCGCCAAGCACACCAGATACACCAAGCACACCAGACACCCCTAGCACACCTGATACACCAAGCACGCCAGACACCCCTAGCACGCCTGATGTGCCTGTGACACCTAGCAAACCAAGCAAACCAAGTGGCGGCTCATCAAGCGGCGGCTCATCAAGCTCTACACCTAGCAAACAACCAACCCTAGAAGAAAAACTAGAGGCTGCGAAAAAAGATGCAGAGGCTAAAAAACAAGCAGCCGATAGT
>CALEHZ010000007.1 GCA_937875715.1 uncultured Campylobacter sp.
TTACAAAATTACTGCCGCAATGTGGACAAATTTTTTTATCATTTTATTCATACCCATCAAATGATGATTTTAAGGAGCTATTATAGCATTTTCATCCCCACTTTTTTACCATTAAGCCGATATTTTAGATTTTTTTGCTACAATTACGATTATTACAATATATTTTTTAAAAAAGCGTGAAATCATGGATAATTTTTTTGAAACTAGAGTTTATGCTATTACTGGTGCTACTTCTGGGATTGGCGAGGCAGTGGCGATAGAACTTGCTAAAAATGGCGCTAGAGTCCTAGCGCTTGGCAGAAATGAAGAAAAATTAAAGAATTTAATCAAAGCCCTAGATGGTAATACGCATCTCTATGAAACATTTGACAGCAGCGATTTTTCAAGCATTGAAATAGCAATATCAAGAGCAATTCAAAAAACAGGTAAATTAAGTGGTTTCATCCATAGTGCAGGAATTACACTAAATACCTTACTTCGTGATTTAAATATGCTAAAAGCTTGCGAAGTGATAAATATAAACCTTATGTGTTTTTTTGCTTTTGCTAAGGCTGTTTGCAAACAAAATAGATACGAAAAAGGCATAATGAGCGTGGTAGCAATGAGCTCTACTTCTGCTTTTGCTGCTCCTGCTGCGCTTAGTGTATATTCTGCTAGTAAAGCAGGGTTAAATGCTAGTGTTAAAGCATTCGCCAAAGAATATGCCAAAAAAGGAATTCGTTTTAACGCTATTGCGCCAAGTTATGTAAAAACACCTATGAGCGATAGTTTTAAAGTTAATTTTTTAGGTATTGATGAATACGAAAAACGCCTAAAAGAGATTATGCCACTTGGTGAGATTGAAGTACAAGATATAGCAAATATGGTCCAATTTCTACTCAGCGATAAAGCGAATAAAATCACTGGTGAATGTATAAAAATCAGCGGGGGGGGGTATAAGTGAAAATAGCATATTATTTACCAAAAAATAAAATCACAAATGATGATTTAGCAAAAATTTCAAACTCTACTGATTTTAGTGCCGAACAAATATACAAAAAAACTGGTATAAAAACTAGATATATAGCAGATCAAAATGAGCTAGTAAGCGATATGTGCGTAAAGGCTAGCAAAAAACTATTTGACGAGCATAAAATAGCACCAGATGAGATTGATTTTCTTTTGCTTTGTACACAAATGCCAGATTTTTTACAGCCTAGCACAGCCTTTTTAGTACAAAAAGAACTTGGACTTAGAACTGATATAGGTGCGTTTGATGTAAATATTGCTTGTAGTGGCTACACATATGGCATTGCTATGGCAAAAGGACTTATAAAGGCAGGTTTTGCTAAAAAGGTCTTGCTTTGCACAGCAGATTTAATAGCTAGCGCAAATCAAAATTCTCCAATGGCTCAAAGAATACTTTTTAGCGACTCAGCAAGTACTACATTATTAGATGAGAATAATATAGATAAAATAAAAGAATGTATTTTTGGTTCTGATGGAAAAGAATTTTTTGCAATGTATAGAAAATTTGGTGGTCGCGCATACCCTATAAATAAAGAGAATTTTGATGAATATATAAACTCTCCAAGCCCTTTTGCCCCACTTTTAAATGGTCCTGAGATTTTTATATTTACATTGCGTGAGGTACCAAAATTAGTAAAAAATATTTTAGCTAAAAATTCTATGAGTATAGACGATGTAGATTATTTCGTATTTCATCAAGCAAATATGCTTATTTTAGAAAATATAACTAAAATATTAAAATTACCAAAAGAAAAAGTAATATTTGATATAGAAGAAGTAGGAAATACTACAAGTTCTAGCATACCAATAACTATAAAAAGAGCCTTAGAACAAGGTCGAATAAAAAGTAGCGCAAAGGTACTAATAGCTGGTTTTGGAATAGGTTCATCATGGAGTGGAACAATTCTAACAATTTAAAAAGGATAAAAAATGGAAAAATTACAACAATTTCTAGAAACAATAGAGTATGAGAATTCTAATGTGATTACGGCTGAAACTGAATTAAAAGATATTGAAGAGTGGGATTCAATGGGTATGATTAGCACTGTTTCTATGCTTGCTACTGAATATAATTATACAATTACTTATGAAGAGCTAAAAGCGCTTAAAAAAGTTAATGACATTCTAGAATTGATGAAATGATTGAAATTGATAAATTCCAGCGATATGGAATAACTTTATCTCGCCTAAGAGAAAGTGAAATTCAAATGCTTCGTGCGTGGCGGAATTCTAGTTTAAACATAAATGAAATGCGCTTACAAGCTGGGAAAATTATTAGCGCAGATGAACAAATAAAATGGTTTAATTCTATTAAAGATAAAGATGATGCGTTTTATTTTATAGCTTATCAAAACTCTAAGCCTATTGGCTATAACGCTATAAAAAATATTGATTATGTAAAAAAATGCGGTGAACCTGGTGGACTATATAATCCTGAAATTTATGATATTAGTCCATTTACAAGATATGCTAGAATTGCTGTAGCGAATGATTTTTATTTTGAAAAACTTGGGCTAGATTTTACTTATATTTTTGTAAAAAATAGCAATAAAAAAGCAATTAGACTTAATAGCCTAATTGGATATAAGGCTGATTTAAGCAAAAATGATGGTAATTTTTTATATTTTAGGCTAGAAAAAAATGAGTATTTTGTTAGGCGTGATAAAATGTTAAAAGCATTAAAAATAACATAAATTATTTTTAATAATATTCTATTGAAAGGATAGAAATGTTAAAAAATATTTTTCAAAAAATTAGGGCTGGGGCGGATGCTAGGAATTCTACAAATATCGTAGATGACTTTGCTCTTGATAGTTTTGATATTATTGATTTAATTGGGTTGATTGAAAAAGAATACAAAATCACCTTAAACCTCAGCGATATAAGAATCGATGATTTTCGCACCTTTGAAAGTATAGAGAAATTTATAAAGGAAAATACAAAATGATTAAAAAAATTGCGCTCTTTTTTGCTATTTTATTTTTTGTATCTTGCACAGAAGAACAAGCGCAAACTTCACAAAAAGAGCTAAAAATAGCGCAACAATACGGACTTCAATACGCTCCGCTTTATGTAGCAAATGAACTTGGAATTCTAAAAGAAAATTTAAAAAATTATGAAATTAAAACACAGAATTTCGCCGGTGGCGCAGCTATCACAGAAGCTTTGATAGCAGGGCATTTAGACATTGGATGTATGGGAATTCCACCGGCTCTTATTGCTATGGATAAAGGTGCGAAATTTAAAATCGCTTTTGGGCTTAGTGTGCCACCTTCTGGACTTGTTGTGATGGGTAAAAATATTAAAAGCCTAAATGACTTTAAACAGACTGATAAAATCGCAGTGCCAGGCATTGGCTCAATTCAGCATATAATGCTAAGTATGGGCGCAAAAGAGCTTTTAGGAGACGCTCATTTTTTTGATAAAAGTTTAATTACTATGAAAAATCCAGAAGCCTTTGTCGCTCTAACAAATAAAACAGATATTAGCGCACATTTTGCTTCTTTACCTTATTTACACACTGAAATCACACA
>CALEHZ010000008.1 GCA_937875715.1 uncultured Campylobacter sp.
CCTGTGATGTAAAAAACTTCTTTTCCATCAAGTTTTTTCACCTTAAAAGCATTATCTTCGCCCCATTGATGAACCGCAAGATTAAACTCTTTAACCGCCTTAGCATCGCTAGTTTCGCATTTTACTTTAAATACATCTTCGCTATTTGAAAGAGCGACATAGCCGCCAAAGGCTCTAACACTTTCGTGAAGCTGGGCGATTTTGTCTAAATCTGGAACGCTAAGTCCAGCATCTTCTACACAGCGCTTAACTTGCGCCTTTAAAGCGTCATTTGGTGTGTAGCCTAGACTTGTTAAAATTGGTGTGTAATGCATATTTTCTCCTTAAAAATTTGGTTTTGTATTTTAACATAAATTTTGCTTTTTTTAGCAGATTATTTACTTTTTTGTGCGATTAAAACACCTTCAATTAGTTTTTTAATATCTCCGTCTAAAATCGCATCCGTTTGGCTAAAAGCTTCGCCACTTCGCACATCCTTTACTTGTTGATATGGAAAAAGCACATAAGAGCGTATTTGATGACCCCAGCCAATATCGTCTTTTTGGACATTTGCGGCTTTTGCGGCTTGTTCTTGTAGCTCATTTTCATATAGTCTTGATTTTAGCATTTTCATCGCTGTGGCTTTGTTTTTGTGCTGACTTCTATCGTTTTGGCACTGAACTACGATGTTTGTAGGTATATGCGTGATTCGCACCGCACTTTCAGTTTTATTTACATGCTGTCCGCCAGCACCACTTGCGCGGTAATAATCAATTCGTAAATCTTTTTCTTCAATATCAATTTGTATATCATCGTCGATTTCGGGGCTTACCATCACGCTTGAAAAGCTAGTATGACGGCGTCCAGCGCTATCAAAAGGGCTTACTCGCACAAGGCGATGAACGCCATTTTCAGCCTTTAAATATCCATAAGCATTTTGCCCACGAACGATGAAGCTAACATCTTTTAGTCCAGCTTCATCGCCTTCTTGAAAATCTAGCGTTTCTACCTTATAGCCTTCGCGTTCGCAAAAACGCAAATACATGCGGTAAAGCATACTTGCCCAGTCATTACTCTCAGTGCCACCAGCACCTGGATGAATTGTGATGATTGCGTTTTTATCGTCATTTTCGCCACTTAGCATCATAGAGATTTCTAAGCTTGTGATTTTATCCTCTAAGGTCGTGCTATCGTCAAAAAGTGCGTTTATAGTCTCATTGTCATTTTCAGCTGTGGCAAGCTCAAATAGCTCTATTGCGTCATTTACAGCAGATTTTGCCTCGTTATAAGAATCTAAAATTCTACTTATTTTACTTTTTTCTTTGCCGATTTTGGCTGAATTTTCTGGGTCTAACCAAAAAGCTGGATCATTCTCAAGCTTTGCTATTTCGTCCATTCTGGCATTTAGCTCATCAGGGGCGATTATGCTTGCGATATTTAATATTTTATTTTCCAAGCCTTTTAGAAGTTCGCTATATTCGTAACTATCCATTTTTATCCATTTTTAAAAAATTCAAAATTGTCGATTTTATCCATTTTTTGCTTTAAAGCTGCTTTATTCCATCTCAAGCCGCATCAAAATCAAATCCTCGCCGCCTGTAACTTCAAGGTTTTTTTTCTCACATCTTGGACAGCTAAACTCCCCAGCCTCAATCACACCGCTAAAGCCACAATCAGGGCATTTAACACTAATATCTTCTATATTTAATACAAGCTGGGCTTCGCTGCAAATCGAGCCTTCTTTAAAGCAATCGAAAGTGTTTTGAAGGTAATGAGGCTCAACGCCGCTTAGTTTGCCTACTTTAACTTCTATGCGCGTGACTTTGATGCAGCCTTGATTCATCGCATTTGTCTCGCAAAGTTTGATTAAATCTTGAACTACTGATAATTCGTGCATTTTCTATCCTTTTTGAATTTTTTAAAAGCAGAAAATTCTGCCTGTGCTGAATTCTTTGAATTTTATGGATTTTATAAAATTCACAGCAGTCGCATTGAGCCTAGCAAAAAAATCAAAGCAAAAAACTTAATTTTATAAAATTCAGCACTGAATTTTATAAAATTCATAAAATTCAAAGCGATTTTACTGGCTGATTTCTCGCCTAGCAAATGCGTGGCAAAAGCTCGCCTTTTGGCTCTTCTATATATCTAGTGCTGCCATAAATATTTTCTAAAATCACGCCATCTTTTGCTTCTAAAATTTCGCCGATTATAGCGGAATTTTCATTAAATTTTCGCAAAATTTCAAGTGCTTTATCGCTCTGATTTTCGTTAACTGCTAAAATAAAAGTGCCTTCATTTGCTAGTTCAAAAGCCTCAAAGCCAAGCAGTTCGCAAATGCCCATCACACCATCATTTATAGCGATTTTATCTTCATAAATTTTAATGCCTTTTTGCGCTGCTTTGCTCCACTCATTTAGCACGGCTGAGAGCCCGCCACGAGTAGCATCACGCATAGCTAGTGGGCGTAAATTAGCCTCATAAAGAGCGGCTACCACAGCATTTAGCGGCGCACAGTCGCTAGCAAAATCAATCTCAACATTATGCCGCGATGCCATCAAAGCAGCTCCGTGTCTGCCTATATCGCCGCTAAGTAGGATTTTAGCGCCAGGTTTTAGACGGCTAATTTGAGCAGGATTTTGCTCATCAAAAAGCGCTCCAATCACGCTTGTGTTTATAAAAAGCTTATCACAAGCACCTTTTGGCACGACTTTTGTATCGCCGCAAACGATTTTTACACCAGCAGTTTCTGCTGTTTTTTTCATGCTTTCAAGCACTTTTTTAAGCTCAGCTATACTAAAACCTTCTTCAATGATTAAGCCGCAGCTTAAAAAAAGTGGCTTTGCACCCATCATAGCCGCATCATTTAGCGAGCCGCAAACTGCGATTTTACCGATATCGCCACCAGCAAAAAATATAGGATTTACCACAAAGCTATCTGTGCTAAAAACTATTTTTGCTCCTTTAAAATCTAAAACCGCACTATCATCACTACGGCGCAAAATTTCATTATCAAAAATCCTAAAAATCAAATCATTTATAAGCGCATTCATCTGCTCGCCGCCACCGCCGTGCGCTAGTAAAATATTTTTCTCCATTTTTTGCCTTTTTAAAAAATTCAAAGCCTGAATTTTATGAAATTTTATAAAATTCAAAACTGAATTTTATGAAAATCTTAAATTTTAAAAAATTCACCACCTGAATTTTTTAAAAAATGAATTTTATAAACTTACTTTAATCGCCTGAAAACCAGCTTTTTATCTTATCAAATACGCCTTCAAAAAAGCCTTCTTCGCTTTTAATTTCTCCGGCTTTTATGCCAAAACTTTCTTGTAATTTTTCTAAAAGTTCTCTTTGTTCGTCGCTTAGAGATTTTGGCGTGATTATGCTAATTTGTGCGATTAAATCGCCTTTTTGTCCGCTTTTTACATTTTTTACACCTTGGGCTTCAAAGCGAAATTGCGCCTTGTCTTTTGCGCCAATTGGCAGTTTTAGCGTGGTTTTTTCACGCAAAGTTGGTATTTCTATGCTCTCACCTAGCATAGCTTGGGTGAAAAACACTGGAATTTCTATATAAACATCATCGCCGTGACGGACAAAATGCTCATCTTCTCGCACTTTTAGCCGCACATACAAATCGCCCTTGCCGTATTTTCCCTCATGTCCCTTGTTAGCTACTCGCACACGGTTGCCATTATCGATGCCCTCTGGAATGTTTATTTCAATTTTTGTTTTTTCTTCTTCGTAGCCAAGTCCATCGCATTTAGGGCATTTTTCTTTTATCATCTCGCCGCTGCCGTAGCAGTGCGGACAGGTTTGAACTATGCTCATAAATCCTTGGCGAATTCCTACTTGTCCATTTCCGCCACAATGTGGGCAAACGCTCTTTTCGCCGTCTTTTGCACCAGTTGCATCGCAAGCTTTGCAAGGATATTTTTTAAAAAATTCAAGCTCTTTAGAACAGCCAAAAACCGCTTCATTAAAGTCAATTTTAAGTAAAATTTCTAAATCTAATTCGTATATATCATCTTTTGCTTTTTTGCGGGCACCGCTTGATCTGCCGCCGCCAAAAAACGAGCTAAAAATATCGCTAAAATCAAAATTTTCAAAGCCTGAAAAGCCGCCCATGCCAGAACTATTCAAGCCTTCTTCGCCGTATTTATCATAAATTGCACGTTTTTCATTATTGCTTAAAACTTCGTAAGCTTGGCTGATTTCTTTGAATTTTTCTTCGCTTTCTTTGTCGCCTTCGTTTCTGTCTGGATGGTATTTTAAGGCTAGTTTTCTATATGCTTTTTTTATTTCATCACTGCTAGCTGTTTGTGATACGCCTAAAAGTTCGTAATAGTCCAAAATTTATCCTTAAAAATAAAAAGTAAAGCGCAGATTTTAGCTAAAAATCTTAAATTTTTGCTAAAAAATTCCAATTTTTAGTTATAATTGCGTGTTTAAAAAATTCAAAGGATGAATGATGATAAATGTTTTAATGATCGAAGATGATGCTGAGTTTGCTGCTGTTTTGGCTGAGTATTTAGAAAAATACAATATCAAAATCACAAATTATGAAGATCCATATCTTGGCATTAGCGCAGGGATCAAAAACTTTGATTTGCTGATTTTAGATCTTACTTTGCCTGGAATGGACGGGCTTGAAGCTTGTAAAGAAATCCGTGAAAAGTATGATATTCCAATCATTATAAGCTCAGCTCGCTCGGATGTAAATGATAGAGTTGTGGGACTTCAAATCGGCGCAGATGATTATTTGCCAAAGCCTTATGATCCAAAAGAAATGCACGCACGCATAATAAGCCTGATTCGCAGATACAAAAAAAGCGTTGAAATGGCAGAAAGTGCGAGCGAGAGCGTATTTAAAATCGATGATAATCGCCATGAAATCAGCTTTCATGGAAAACCACTAATTTTAACTCCGGCTGAGTATGAAATACTTGAGTATTTAGTCAAGCAGCACAGCTTTTCAGTCTCACGCGAACAGCTAGTCTATCACTGCAAAAGTCTAAAAGACAAAGACTCAAAAAGCTTGGATGTAATAATCGGTCGTCTTCGCACCAAAATTGGTGATAATTCAAAGGCACCAAAGCACATTTTTTCAGTGCGTGGAATCGGCTATAAACTAATTGGCTAAAGGCTTGGAGTTAAAAAATTCAAAAGCTTGAATTTTTTAACTCTTTTTTTGCTGAATTTTTTGGCTTAATTTTAAACTTGAATTTTATAAAAGTGAATTTTATAAAAGTGAATTTTTTAAAAAATTCAAACGCTGAATTTTATAAAATTCAATCAGTTTAGAAAATTCAAAGAATTTTAAAAAATTCAAGCAGGACAAAATTTAATTTTTTAAAAAATTCAAATGAAAATTTCTTTAAAAACTAAAATTACTACGATATTTGTAGTTGGATTTATCATAATTTCACTGCTTTTTTACCTGCTTTCGTATTTAGCACACGAGCAGTTTGTAAACAAAATCCGCACAAATCAGCTAAATGCGATAAACTGGCTAGTATCTTTGTATCAAAAATCTACATTGCCAGATAACTGGGATGAGTATTTCAAAAACTTTGATTTAGCCTATGTCAAAAACAAAGAGCTGCGAAATAATCTACTCAGCGAAGCTGTGAGCATAAATAGCAACGAAACGCCACTTGGTGTAGTTGAGATGATAGAATATAGTGGCGAACCATATCTAAAACTACGAAATAAAGGCGTTATAATCTTGCTTGAGAGCACGCAAAAAAGCAGTAAAGAAGATGTGTTTTTTGGCTATTTGCTAACAATTATTTTGCTTGGTGGCTTTTATGTCTCAATCTATGGCTCGCTTGCGCCGCTGCGCCGCTTAAAAGCTGATATAAAGCGCTTTGCAAATGGTGAAATGGATGCGATGTGCCAAATAGATGTGCCAAAAGGCGAGGACGAAATAGAACAGATTTCGTATGAGTTTAATAAAGCTACTTGTAAAATCAAGGATTTGTTAGTTTCAAGACAGCTGTTTTTACGCACGATTATGCATGAGCTAAAAACGCCAATTGGCAAAGGTCGCATCATGGCTGAAATGCTAGAAAACGAAAGCCACAAAACACGCCTTATCAGTGTGTTTGAGCGACTTAATATGCTTTTAAATGAGTTTAGCAAAATTGAGCAGTTAATTAGCAAAAATTATGCGCTAAATTATGAAGAATATCATTTTTCGCTGATTTTAGAGCAGGTTAGCGATCTTTTGATGCTTGATAATTTTGAAAAATTCATTAGTGTGAAATTTGATGGCGACCCGATTTTGCGTGTGGATTTTCAGCTTTTTTCACTGGCGATTAAAAATCTGCTTGATAATGCTTTAAAATATTCTAGCGATAAAAAGGCAGTTTTGGAGGTTTATGAGGACATGCTTTGCATTAAAAATGCTGGCAAGCCCTTGGAGCATAAAATTGAGCATTATTTACAAGCTTTTGTGCGTGAAAAGAACCAAAATATCGCTGGCATGGGGCTTGGGCTGTATATAATTGACACAATTTGTGCTATGCATAAATTTAGTCTAAAATACAAATATATTGATGGCAATCATTGCTTTTATGTGGTTTTCAATGAAGCTAGACAGATTTGACGAGCTTGTAAGCTCTTTTGCGCGTCTGCCTGGAGTGGGCAAAAAATCAGCACAGAAATACGCATATTTCGTAGCGCTTGGCGATCCGTTTTTTGGTCAAAATTTAGCTCATCAAATAGAAGAAGCGGTGCGCTTTTTAAAGCATTGCACGCGTTGTGGATTTATCGCTGAGCATGAGCTGTGCGATATCTGCGCTGATGAGCTGCGAAATACTGAGCTTTTGTGCGTAGTAGAGAGTGCAAAAGACATCATCACAATAGAAAATTCACACTCTTATGACGGGCTTTATTTTGTTTTAAATGACACAGATGATTTATTTAAGCTTAGAAATGCAATTAAAGCAAACGGCACAAAAGAGCTGATTTTTGCGCTTACGCCAAGCCTAGCAAGTGACTCTATTATGCTTTTGGTTGAAAATGAGTTAGAAGATTTAGGGCTAAAATTTACAAAAATTGCCCAAGGCGTCCCAACTGGCGTAAGCCTAGAAAATATCGATATTCTCTCACTTTCAAAAGCACTAAAAGATAGAAATAAGGTCTAAAAATGCTAAAAAACGAAGTTTATAATATAAAAAGCTGCGATGATTTTGAACTTGGCATTAAGCGAGAGTCGCTTTTAAACTTTACGCTAACATATGATGATGAAAAAGACATCAAAGCTATTCTTTGTATCATCGCTGGACTTGGTGCTGATACTAGCGTAGAATACAGACAAAAACTAGCTAAAAGCATAGCAAGCAAGCTTGATGTAGCTGTGATAAATCCAAATTATCACTATATTTCAAGTAATGTTTATTTTGATAAAAATGCCTTTATGGATAAAATTGACAAGCTTATTTTTAGGCTAGTTGCTAGTAAAATCGGCTTTAAAGTAGATGATGATTTTGATAAAAAAGCAGATGATAAAAACTATATAAATGAGGTTTTAGAAAAGCTTAATTTATACATGGGAGTAAATAAGCTTAATGGTAATTTTTCCATGGATAGTCGTATGAATATGCATTTTACGATGGATCCTTTAAATGGCGAGTATCAAAACTTTGGCATAATGCCAGCCTTGGATGTGATAAATGCTATTTTGTATGTAAAGAAAAATGCCTTAAATAAAGCGTTTGTGGGGCAGAGCAAGGATTTGCCTTGTATCTTAGTAGGCTCAAGCCATGGTGGATATATCGCAAATATCGCAGCCAAAATCGCTCCGTGGCTAGTAGATGCTGTGATTGATAACTCATCGTGGAATTTAAAAAACGAGGCTTATGAAAACCCAGATTGTTCCTACGACACCTTTAGAAATATCGGCTTTGGCAAGGAAATTGATTTTTAAAATATTATAGAACCGGCTTTCAAACCGAAAATTTCAAAATATTTCTTTCAGATAAAACTTATTGGACAAGCAATCCAAACAGCCCTTATTATATGTCAAAATCACGCTTTGAAGTGCGAGATGCAAATCACAAAGAGCATCTAAAAATCCAAGCAAATGTCGCTAAATGTGTCTATATAGGCTATCACAGCACCAAAGATCACTTAGCGCCTTATAAAGACAAAGTTCAATTTTATAAAAACTTACAAAAGCTAGGGTTTGATGCCACTTTACACTTGATTAAAAATCAAAGCGAAGTTGATGGAAAATTCATTAAAAACCTAGAACACAGCTTTAATATGAGCGTAAAAATGCTTATTTTAAAAGAACTTCCGCCACTTTTAGAGCTTTTTAAAAATTTCAAAAAAGCAAAAATTGCCAAAAATATCAGCTATCCTTGTAAAGAATTTGTGTATATTTTCAAAGAAAATCGTGGCAAAATAGAAGCAAAATGTGAAAAAATAATTTGAATTTTATAAAATTCAGTGCTTGAATTTTATGAATTTTATAAAATTTGGCTCATCCACTGCTGCGAATTTTATAAAATTCATTTTATATCAGCGTTTTAAGGCAAGTGAATTTTATAAAATTCAAAGTGGAACACTTATTGCTTATGACTTTACGAAATTCACAAAAAAGGTTAAAACAATGAAAAAAACATTGCTTTTCGTAGCTTTTGCTACATTATTCACAGCTTGTACTTCAAGTGCTACAAATGCGTTAGCCCCAGCCCCAGCTCCAAAAGCTGAAATGTATGGCTTAGAGACAATCCCAACTGCGAATTTTTCAGCATTTGGCGATGGCGTTCCACCACTTGATACTTATAGCCCAGCACAGGCTCGTGCGCTTGCTAAAAGAGCAGCGATTGCAGATGCGCAACGTCAGCTAGCAACAAAACTATTTGGCGTAAAAATCAACGCAAAAGACACAGTTAAAGATGCGATGCTAAAAAGCTCAGTAATCGAAGCTAGAGTTCACGGACTTGTTAAAAACGCCGCAATTGTCGATGAGCAGTATAAAGACGGCCTTTACCGCGTAGAGATGGAAATTCAAATGGATAAGGCTACATGGGAAAGACTTTTTGCTTACTAATAGCGATTATTTCGTGCTTTGCAGGTGAATATGTAAAAGATATGAGCCCTTTTAAAAGCACGAAAGATTTTGAATTTTCTAAACTTTTAGAAAATTCAAAATCTTCAAATCTTTTAGAAAATTCAAATATTTCAAAAAATTCAAAATCTCAAAAAATTCAAAATAAAAAAACTGCTGAGCATGTTTTAGAAAATTCAAAAAATTCACAACAAAAAAGCTATAAAAAAGCTAATTTAACTGATTTTTATAATTCAAAAAATTCAAAAATTATTAGTGGACAAAAAAGCGATGAATACATATTCTGGGCGAAATTTTTCACCACAAATCAAATGCTAAGCACAAGAATTATCGCCTTTTCAAAAGCTATGCAAAAAAGCGATGAGAGCGAGTTTTTGCCGTTTTGCGAACTAAAAATGCCAAGATTTTATCATCAAAGTGAGCTAGAATATTTTAAAGCAAACGAAGAAGCACTGGCTGATTGCTTTACAAAATCGCCGTTTTATGTGCTTGAATACTCAAATTTTTTACAAAATGGCTCAAAATTAAAAACAAATTTAAAGACAAATATCACTCAAATTCCTGTTCATTTCATAGCGATTTTTAAGGGCTATGGTGCTATAATCCTAGCAAAAATTGAAAACTAGGTGAGCAGTGAAAAAGACAAAAGTAGCAATCGTAGAAGATGATATAAATATGCGAAAATCCCTTGAATTCGCGCTTGGAGAGTATGAGGAATTTGAAGTAAAGTGCTTTAAATCAGCACTTGATGCGCTTAAAAAAATGCCAGAAGATACTAGCATTATCGTAACTGATATAAATATGCCTGGCATGGATGGCATCGCCTTTGCCAAAGAAGTAGGCTCAAAATATGATATAATAATCATGACAGGCAATGCAAGTCTAAGTCATGCAATCGAGGGTTTAAGGCTTGGCGTGCGTGATTTTTTAACCAAGCCTTTTGATGTAAATACTTTGGTAGATGCTCTTCGCAAAGTGCGTGATAATAGCGTAAATAAGGCTGTTAAAATCATCAAAAATGATGAAAAAAATGAAAGTGATGAGAGCAAATTTTTAGGCAGTTCGCAGCAGCTAGAAAACACCTTAAAACTAGCCAAAAAGGCAGCCGTGACTGATGCTAGCGTAATGCTAAATGGCCAGAGTGGCGTTGGCAAGGAGCTTTTTGCGCATTTTATACATGATAATTCAGCTAGAAAAAATGCGCCTTTTGTGGCAATAAATATGGCTGCAATTCCAGAAAATTTAATTGAAAGTGAGCTTTATGGCTACGAAAAAGGCGCATTTACTG
>CALEHZ010000009.1 GCA_937875715.1 uncultured Campylobacter sp.
TAACATTTGCAGACTTACTTTTTGACCATTAAAGCTAAATTCTAGAATTTAGCTAAATTCTAGAATTTAAAATTGCTCTTATAGTTTTATATTGTATTTCTTGCCGCGGAGGGCTGCTAGGCTGATTGCTATCATCGCAAAGGCTATTATATACACAAAGGCTGGGATTTGGACGGCGTCCCCTGCTGCGTAGCTGTGCATACCTGTAAGAAAGAAATTTACGCCAAAATAAGTAAATACAATCACCCAATACGCAAACATGCTAGCCACCGCAAAGGCGTATTGTGAGTTTAGCGGTCGCACAAAGCGCATGTGTAGCACGGCTGCATAGACCAAAATGCTAACTAACGCCCAAGTCTCCTTGCTATCCCAGCCCCAGTAGCGACCCCAGCTTTCATTTGCCCACACACCGCCTAAAAAGTTTCCAGCTGTAAGCAGACAAAGTCCTAAAATCATTGCCATTTCGTTAATTCTAGTGGCTTCAAGTATATTTGCCGCCAGACGTGGATTTTCTATTTTTCTTTGTAAGCCCATTAAAACTAAGCTAAAAATTCCAAGCAGCGAACAAAGCCCCAAAAAGCCGTAGCTGGCAGTGATTACGCTAACATGGATTGTAAGCCAGTAGCTTCTTAAAACAGGCTTTAAGTTTGTGATTTGCGGATCTATCCAGCTAAGGTGTGCTACAAAAAGCACGCAGCCTGCTAAAATAGCAGTAAGGGCTAGTGAAATAGCTGAGCGGCGTGAGAAAACTATGCCAGAGAGCGCTAGTGCCCAAGCGATATAAACAAGGCTTTCGTAGCTATCGCTCCATGGTGCGTGTCCGCTTATATACCAGCGAAGCGCTAGACCGATTGTATGAGCGGTAAATGCTAGTATATTTACAGCATAAACTACCTTAAATATAGCATTTAATCGCAGATTACTAGCAAGACGGATGAAAACTACAATCAAAAGCGCAAAGCCAGCTAGCAAATATACACCCACAAGATTGCCAAAAATATTATATTTATTAAAGGCAAGTTCTGCGTTTATATTTCCTTCTTTTGGCATTATTTCTGCACCAAATTTGGCTTGATAAGTTTTAATTAGCCCTAAAGCCTCGTTCGCTTTGTCCCATTCATGCGAGATCGTAGCTTGCTCAGCTTCTTTAAAATAATTTTGAAGTAGGGCTAAAACCTCTTTTTTTTGATTTTCATCAAGTGAGCTAAAAGCTGATTCTGGGCTGTGCCAGGTGTTTGTTTCATCATTTTTAGCTGGGAAAATTCTAAGAATTTCGCCAGAAAAAATCATGTATAAAATATTTACTTTTTCATCAGCTTTGATTATTTCTTTATCTAGCGTGGTGCGTGCTGAGAGTGGTTTGCGGTTTGCTTCTTCGCTTTTTGCTAGTAGTTTATAATCGCTTTTTTCGCCATTTATCACAAAAAAGTCATTAAAACTAGCGTATTTTTGCCCATCTTTTAAGCCTAAAAGCTCACGAAGTCTTTCATCGCTAATCTTTACAATAGGCACAAAACGCCACACAGATGGTGCTATTAGCATTGAAAGCACGGTTTCATTTGCCTTCATTCCATTGAAAGAATTTGATCTGTAAAGTTTGTTTAAAAGCTCGTGTGATAGTGTATCAAAAGGCTTCATACGACCATCATTGCTTTGAACGATCAGCGTTTTTGCAATCTGTGCATGTGAGCTATCTACTTTTGGAAGCTGTGCGTTTTCTATATTTTCTGCTTTTAAAATTTGAGCCTCTAAATTAGTATTTAAGCCAAAAAGTGCGATAAAACCAGCTAAAACAATAGCTTTTGTATATTTTGCGTTTTGTTCGATAATTAGCTTAGAAAGCTTCATAAAGCGAGAATGTGGATTTAAAAAATTCAAAAACATTCCAAGGCAAAGCAAGAAATAGCCGATATATGTAGGTATTTTGCCTGGATCTTGATTTACTGAAAGCACTGTGCCTTGCTCGTCTCTATCGTAGCTGCTTTGGAAAAATCTATATCCACCATGGTCAAGCACGTGATTCATGTAAATATGATATGGATAGCTTTTATCCCCATCATTTACCTTTACAAAGCTAGAATAGCTCATAGGTGAGCTAGAGCCTGAGTAGCGCAGCATTTCAAACTTTTCAAGTTCTATACTAAAAGGTAGTTTGATTTTCATAGGATTAAAACTCGCTTCAAAGATTGTATTATTTATGACAACCTGTGTTGGTTTGTCATGGATAAAAATATCAACATTTTCTTTTTTGCCATCATAGCTTAACACTGCTTTTAGCGCATCTGTGCCGCCTTCTTTTAGACTTACAAGCTCTCTTTTTGCCTTAGCAAGCTTTGTTTTTATAGCAAAGTTTATTTTCTCGCCACCTGATTCAAAGCTATAAACAGCCAAATCACCAAGTTCTATTTTTTCATTTGGCGCAAATTTTTTACTCTCATTTGCTCCCATAGCAAGAGTATTTAGCTCTAAATTGCTTTGTAAATAAAACTTATCATTTTCAAGGCTGAATTTTATAAACTCTTCACTGCTAACATTAGCATCAAAGCTAATTGCTAGATTTCCAGCATCTACGCTTTGAAAGCGCGGCAAAGTAAGCGTTCTTGCGTCATTTTCGTTTGAAAACATAATTTCCATGATGCCATTAGCGTCAGTCTCTTGGCTAGGAACCCACTTGTATGCAGCGTTTGGCACGTATTGGCTGTATTCTAAAGTCGCCTTTTTTGTGCCTATGTTTTGATTTATTGTAAAATAATTTCTGCCAGCTTTTGAAATATACATCGGCAGCGCACGCATGTAAGTGCGGTTTTCATCGATGATTTTAAGCTGCATATAGCTCATAGCTGTTTCAATCTCATTTGAACTGCCGCCATTTCGTATATGCATAAGTCCCTCAACGCCCAAATATCTAGTCGCAATCGAGCCAAGCAAAATAAACAAAAAGCCCACATGAAAAATTAGCACAGGCAATTTTTTAACCGCTATTAGCTTGTATTTGTAGATATTGTAGGCTAGATTTATGCCTAAAATAAATTGCACCAGCCCAAACCACAGTGAGCCATAGACCATCGCCCACGCTGTAGCCGTGTCGTAGTAGCTCTCAATAAAAGTCGCCACCCCGCAGCTAACGGCAAAAACTAAAAACCAAAATATAGCCGAAGCCATACTTAAAAATGCTTGTGAAATCATCAAAACTCCAAGTAAATTTTTTGCTAAAATTGTAGCTAATAAATTGTAAATTTTATAAAAAGCTTTTATAAATAAAACAAGAAAATTACGATTTTTTACATAATTTATATTATACTTTTAGAATTTTTTAAGCTTGAATTTTTTAAAACTGCAGCCTAAAACTGCAACAAGGCTGAATTTTTTGAAATCCCATAAAATTCATTATTGAATTTTTTAAAATACGCTTGAATTTTATAAAATTCACTTTGAATTTTTTA
>CALEHZ010000010.1 GCA_937875715.1 uncultured Campylobacter sp.
AGGATTTAAAAAATTCAAACTCGCTGCAGTTAATAAACCATAAAATTCAAAGCTGAATTTTATAAAATTCACCCAAAGAAGCAAAGCAAAAAATTCAAGCCTTTAAAGCATAGAATTTTTTGCGTTCGCTTGAGCTTGCAATATTTAGAATTTTGCGGTATTTGGTGATCGTGCGGCGAACTAGCTCGGTGCCAAATTTAGCCTTAATCGCTTGTAAAATCGCCTCATCGCTAAGCGGCTTTTCATGGTTTTCATTTTTTACCAGCTCACGCACAAAGTCCTTTAAAGCAGCATTTGAGACCTCTTCACTGCCAATTTCAGTAGCAAAAAAGTTCTTAAGTGGCTCTATGCCTTTTGGTCCCAAAAGATATTTATTAGCAATCGCCCGTGAAATCGTGCTTGGGCTGCGTCCTAAATCCTGGGCGATGTCTTTAAGCTTCATAGGCTTAATCTGCCCGCCAAAAAAATAATCATATTGATATTCTATAATCATAAGTCCAATTTTATATAGCGTGGCTTTGCGCAGATTTAGAGCATCTATTAAATCCTTTGCTTGCCTGATATACGCGCTCACAAAGTCCATTTTTTCATCCAAGCCATCAGCATCAATCTTAATCTCAGGATAAAAATCATCATTTAATTTTATGCTAATTTCGCCGCCAGTTGTAAGCACGACAAGATCAGGAATCACGCTAGGCTCATCGCTCATAAAGTCAATGGCTGGAGGATTTTTTAGCTTTTTGATTAGATTTAAAGCAGCTTCATAGTCGTTTTCATCTCTAAATTCGCTTAAATTCTCAAAATTTTCTATGATTTTTTTGGCTAATTTATAAGCATCGTCAAAACAGCCATCACAAAGCTCGTCAAGCTGCCACAAAAAGCTTTCTTTATAGTCCTTTGCGCCCACACCAGTTGGCTCTAAATGCTTGAATTTAAGCCGAATTTTTTCAATCTCATCTGCTTTAAAATCTTTTAAAGCATTTTCATAAAATTCAAAATATCCTTCATCACTAATACACTCTATAATAGCATTTGCGATGATTTGCTCACTACTTTTAAAAAGCGGGGCGTTGATTTGCGCAAGCAGACTTTCATAAAGACTAGGATAATAAATACAAGAATCGCTATAATCGCCTGCGCTATTAAAATCATCAGGCTTTTTTTGCTCCACGCTAGCAAAGGGATTTTTATCCAAAAGCTCACTTACACGCTCTCTTAGCTCATCGCTTGCTACTTGTAAAAGCGGTAGCCAGTTTCTTAATGTTTGATTAAGTTTTGCTTTTTGAGCCTGCCTTTGTGCCAGTGCCATTTGCTAAACCTAAGACAATTTAAAATTACTACCTAGATAGTGCTCTTTAACAAGGGCATCATTTGCGATTTGTTTGCTTGTGCCGTGTGCTAGTTCTTTGCCGTCTTTGATGACATAGCATCTATCACAGGTGCTAAGCATCTCTCGTGCGCTGTGATCAGTGATAAGAACGCCGATATCAAGCTCTTTTAGCTTTTTAATAATGCTTCTTATATCATTTACAGCCAGTGGATCAACACCAGCAAAAGGCTCATCAAGCAACAAAAACTTTGGCATCATCACAAGACTTCTAGCGATCTCGCAGCGTCTGCGCTCGCCGCCACTTAGACTAAGTCCTTTTCTAGCTCTAATTGGCTCGATATTTAAAAGATTTAGTGCCTCTTCAACCTTTTTTGCGATTTGTTTTTCATCATTTGTAATGATTTGAGCTGCTAGGCGCAAATTATCTTCTACGCTTAAATCCTTAAAAACGCTGCTTTCTTGAGCCAAATAGCCAATGCCGATTTGCGCTCTTTTATGTAGCGGCATTTTTGAAATATCTTTGCCATCAAGTATGATTTTGCCACTACTTGCTTCAATAAGTCCGCAAATCATATAAAAAGTTGTAGTCTTGCCAGCACCATTTGGACCTAAAAGCCCCACGACTTCGCCAGATTTTACTTCAATTGAAATTTTATCAATGATTTTAGTTTTTTTGATGAATTTTTCTAGATCAACAGCTTGTAATTTATGCAAAGCTCACCTCGTATTTTCGCCCTTTTGGCGAGTTTGAAATTTTTACCACGCATACTGGAATTTCATATTTTTTAAGCATTTCAATCAGCCTTTCATCGCCCCACTCTACTATGTGTAAAATATCCTCAAAAAAGCTCTCAAATAGCCCATTTTGCATAATTTGCTCACTATCACTCATATACAAATCATAGTGTCTAAGCCCATCATAATCGCTCATTAATGAAAATGTCGGCGAGGTAACGCATTCATCTTTATTTAGTGCTTTTGCGATAGCCTTTACAAGCGTGGTTTTACCACTAGCTAAATCACCTTGTAAAATAATCACACCTTTATCAAAGCTTTTTAAAATCTTATTAGCAAGGCTTTCAAGCTCGCTTACATCAAGCTCACTACTAAAATTTTTACAAGGATTTGACATATTTGCCTTGCTCACTTTTTGGGATTGATTTTAGAGTTGGAAAAGCTAAAACCTCGTATTTTGCCTCGCTAGTTAAAAACTTAATTGTAATTATATCGCCGATTTTAAGCTCTTTTGCTGGTTTTGCGACTGTGCCATTTATGCTCACTACGCCACTTTTACACATATCTTCAGAGATCGCTCTGCGTTTTGTGATATTTACTATATTTAAAAATTTATCCACTCTCATGGGCAAGATTTTAACTAATTTTGGCTTAAAAACATATATAATGGAATAAAATTTGCTTGTAAAATTTGCTTAAAAAATTCTTATAAGGACTTGAATTTTTTAAAAAATTCAGCTTTTTAAAAAATTCAGCTTCGCTGGCTGATGAATTTTTTGAATTTTTTGAATTTTTTGAAATCTTATGAAATTTTTGAAATTTGAATTTTTTAAA
>CALEHZ010000011.1 GCA_937875715.1 uncultured Campylobacter sp.
TTTTTACTGCGGCAGCGTGAAGATAGAATACATAATTCATCAAACGCTGCCGCAGTAAAAAGCACTCGCAAGCTGAGCCAGCCTATAAAAAGAATTTTCAGAAAATTCAGAAAATTCAAGCTTTTTTTAATGCTACAAGGTGTAAAATTGTGCTATTTTTTAGCTTAGGAATAAACGATGAAAATAAATTTTATTGACTTAAATGCGCAGTATTTGGCTTATAAAGATGAAATTGATACACAAATTAACGCTGTTTTACAAAGTTCGCATTACATAATGGGTGAGAAAATCAGCGAGCTTGAAGACGCCCTAGCCAAATTTACAGGCGCAAAGCACGCTATTGCTTGTTCTAGCGGCACTTCAGCACTGCTTTTAGCACTAATGGCACTTGGCATTAAAGCAGGCGATGAGGTCATCACCACGCCTTTTACTTTTATAGCGACTGCTGAAATGATAGCATTTATCGGCGCAAAGCCTGTTTTTGTCGATATTGATGAAAAAACTTATAATATAAATGCTGATTTGATCGAAGCTGCGATTACTGAGCGCACAAAGGCTATAATGCCAGTTAGCCTTTTTGGGCAATGCGCTGATATGAAGGCTATAAACGAAATTGCTGCTAAGCACGGACTAAAGGTCATTGAAGACGGGGCACAAAGCTTTGGCGCTAGTCAAGATGGCAAAAAATCTTGTAATTTAAGCTCTATTGCTTGTACTTCGTTTTTTCCAGCAAAACCGCTTGGCTGCTATGGTGACGGCGGTGCTGTATTTACTAGCGATGATGAGATAGCCAAAAAAATGCGAATTATTCTAAATCACGGACAAACAGAGCGCTATAAGCACAGCATTTTGGGCTTTAATGGCAGGCTAGATGCTATTCAAGCTGGCATTTTAATCGCTAAATTAAAGCATTTAAAAGATGAAATTGCCGTGCGTCAAAAAGTCGCTGCTTTGTATAATGAAAATCTTAAATATGCGATTACGCCTTTTGTGGCTGCTGGCAATGAAAGCGCTTGGGCTCAATACTGCGTGCGAGTGCGTGGGCAAAAAACTCGTGATGAAATGCTAAAAATTTGTGAGCAAAATGGCGTGCCAACTGGCGTGTATTATCCAATTCCGCTTCATTTACAAGAAGTTTTTAGCTATTTAGGGCACAAAAAAGGCGATTTTAGCGTAAGTGAGCGTGTGGCGCTTGATATAATGGCGTTGCCGATGTCTGCGTTTTTAAAACAAAACGAGCAAGAATACATTATAAAAGTGATGAATAATGAACTCTAATATCCTTAAAATCGCACTTCTAGGCTTAGGCAAAATGGGGCAAAATCACCTTAGAATTTTATCAAAATTGCCTGATGTGAAAATCGCTTTTATATATGATTATGACGCAAATGTAGCACAAAATTTAGCAAATGAATATAGCACAAAGGTAGCAAAAAACGAAAGTGAGCTAGAAAATTTGCTAAAAAGCGTAGATGCTGTAATTATCGCTACGCCGACATTTACGCACTTTTCTTATATCAAACTTGCTAGTAAATATGTAAAAAATATTTTTGTAGAAAAGCCGCTTTGTGCTAATTTTAGCGAGTGTAAAGAGCTAAAACTAAAAAATCATAAAATTCAAACCGGCTTTATAGAGCGATATAATCCAGCTTTTATGGAGCTTAAAAATATAATGAGTGCTGAGCAAAAAAAGGCTTATAAAAGCCCAAAGATTATGGAGTTTAGGCGTTCGTCTTTTGGTAGTTCGCGTATAAAAGATGCTGATGTGATAAGCGATCTTATGATTCATGATATTGACCTTGCTTTGCATTTAAATGGTAAAGCAAAATGCGTGTTTGCTTGTGGCTTTGGCACTGAGCAAATTGATTTAGCTAAAGCTATTTTAAAGCACGAAAATGGCGTGATTTCAAGCCTTTTTACTAGCAGAATCACGCACAAAAACGAGCGCAAAATCACAGCTGATTTTGCTGAATTTTTTATTGAGTGTGATTTGCTGGGTAAAAAGCTTTTAATCAGCTATAAAAACGGCACAAGAGAAAAAAGTTTAGAAAATTCAAATCAATTAGAGCTGGAATTAAAAGATTTTTGTGAATTTTCTGGACTGAATTTTTTAAAAAATTCAAAAGATTTAGAAAATTCAAATATCGCAGATTTTAAAGATGGCACAAAGGCTATAAAAATGGCTGATATAATAAGGCAAAAAATCAGGGGGAAATGATGAAATACTCTAGCATTTTGATTACAGGCGCTGATGGATTTATCGGCTCTCATTTAACTGAGCTTTTGTGGGCTGAGAGCAAAGATAGCGCAAGTGAATTTTTTGGGGCAAAGATAAAGGCGCTTAGTCAGTATAATTCTTTTAATTACTGGGGCTGGCTAGAAGATATTTCGTGTCTTAATGAAATAGAAGTGATTAGCGGCGATGTGCGTGATGCGCATTTTTGTAAAAATATCACAAAGGGCGTTGATATTATCTTTCATTTGGCGGCTTTAATTGCTATTCCTTATTCGTATATTGCGCCTGATAGCTATTTAGAAACAAACGCAAAGGGTACGCTAAATATCTGCCAGGCTGCCTTAGAAAACGGCGTAAAACGCGTGATACACACAAGCACTAGCGAAGTCTATGGCACGGCAAAATATGTGCCGATTGATGAAAAACATCCCCTGCAGCCACAAAGTCCGTATAGTGCGAGCAAAATCGCTGCTGATATGATGGCGATGAGTTTTGCGAACTCTT
>CALEHZ010000012.1 GCA_937875715.1 uncultured Campylobacter sp.
AATAAACCAAGCCAAAAGCTTTGGCATTTTTAGATTAAAGCTTTTCCAAATTCTATGAATTACCAGCGCAATTCCATGTAACGCACCCCAAATCACAAAAGTCCACCCAGCGCCGTGCCAAATACCGCCGATTAAAAAGGTTATAAATAAATTAGCACAAGTCCTAGCTAGCCCACCAGCTCTTGAGCCGCCCAGTGGAATGTAGACATAATCACGCAAAAATCTCCCCAGTGTGATGTGCCACCTGCGCCAAAAGTCCTGGATATCAAGGCTTTTATACGGGCTATTAAAGTTTATAGGCAGTTTTATATTAAATAAAAGTGCTGCGCCGATAGCCATATCGCAATACCCGCTAAAATCAAAATAAAGCTGAAAAGTATAAGCAAAGCTCGTTAGCCAAGCTGATAAAATATCAAGGCTAGGCATTTTGTCAAAACCCTGTGTCGCCCAAATAGCAAAACTATCGGCAATTACGATTTTTTTAAACAGACCAATGCTAAAAATAAAAAGCCCAAGAGCGATATTTTTGTAGTTTATTAAGCGATTTTTAAGCCTAGCAAACTGCGGCATCATTTCAGCGTGATGGACAATAGGACCTGCGATTAACTGCGGAAAAAAGCAGACAAACAAAGCGTAAGTTAAAAAATCGTATTCTTTGGTATTTTTTTTGTAGCTATCAACTAAATAAGCAATCTGCTGGAAGGTAAAAAAGCTAATGGCAAGTGGCAGCGCAAGATTTAGCAGCTCAAAATCTGCGCCTAAAAAATTCAAATTTTCTATAAAAAAATCGCTGTATTTAAAATAGCCTAAAAAGCCCACATTAAAGCAAAGTCCAAAAATAAAAAGCGCTTTTTTGGCGATTTTTTTATTTGGCATGTTCAACTGCTTGCCAAGCGTGAAATTTACAAGCATTGAAGCTAAAATCAAAGGCAGATAATTTACATTCCACCAAGAATAAAAAAATAAAGATGCAAAAACCAAAAATGCCTTGCTAAGCTCGCTTAAGCGCTTTTTGTTTAGAAAAAAATACACAAAAAAAGTAAGCGGCAAAAAGGCAAAAATAAAAACAAATGAGTTAAAAAGCAAAATTTTCCTTTATAAAATTCAATAAATTTGTTTTGAATTTTATAAAATTCAGTTTTCATAAAATTCAGTTTTTATAAAATTTGGCTTA
>CALEHZ010000013.1 GCA_937875715.1 uncultured Campylobacter sp.
ATCAAGTGCGTTTATTTCATCTTTTGTGGGAGCTTGCGTAAGGCTTAAATCTTTTTGGCTAATCCCCTCCCCCAGTAGTTCATCCATAGCTATGTCGCTAGCTACGCCGTTTGCTAAAATTTCTCTTGCGCTATAGCTTTCTTTTTTGATGTCGCTGCCGCCGTACTCATAGCTTATATTTTCGCCATAAACTAGCAAAGGTGTATTAAATTTCAAAGCCATTTTTAAAGGATAAGTATAAATAAGTCTATCAGTAAACCAAGTAGGTTTGCCAAATTTTTCAAAAGTTTTGCGCATTAGAATTTTTTGAGTGCGAATATCTGGCTTTAGCGAGATTATCGAGCAGCCAAATTCTTCGCTTATGTTTCTTAGATTTTTTTTACCAGCTTGGGTCATAGTGGCGTTGTCTTCTGCTGTGAATAAAATAGGATTCATTCCCATTTTTTCTTTCATTATATGGACTTGAAAGTGCGAGTCTTTGCCTCCACTTACTGCTATGGCGCAGTCTGGGTCATTGCCGTTCATCCCACGGTATTTATCACAAAGCTTTTCTAGCTCTTTGTATCTTGCGTTCCAGTTAATGTTTGCCTTTCTTTCTTCGTTTAGACACGGCAAGCAAATTCCATCATCATTAAAACTAATTCCAGGTCTAGTATCTGGTATGGTGCATTTTTTACAATATTTCATCATAACTCCTTTAAAAGACAGAATTATAACTAATTTTTATGTTATAATTTCTGAATTTTTTAAAAAAGAGATTAAATGAATAGAAAAATAGATAATATAAAAATTCATAAAAATTCTACTATAAAAGACGCTCTTGGCGTGATTGATAAAGGTGCGATGCAAGTAGCTGTGGCTGTGGGCGATGATGACGAGCTGCTTGGCGTTTTAACAGATGGCGATATAAGGCGCGGGCTGCTTCGTGGGATGAATCTAGAAAGTAGCATTGAAAGCCTTATAAACAAGCATCCTGTAACTGCTGATATAAACGATACAAAAGAGAGAATTCTAGAACTAGCAAACGAGAAAAAACTAAGCCAAATTCCTATAATTTCTAATGGTAAAATCGTGGGAATTCAAGATATTCGTGGGTTTTTGGAGACAAAAACTAAGCCAAATAAAGTAATTTTGATGGTTGGCGGACTTGGCACTAGGCTTAGACCTTTGACTGAAAATACGCCAAAACCGATGCTTGATGTGGGCAATAAGCCGATTTTACACACTATCGTTGAAAACTTCGCAAAGTATGGATATAACGATATTATAATGTGTGTAAATTATAAAAGCGAGATGATAAAAGAGTATTTTGGCGATGGGACGAAATTTGGCGTAAAGATTGAGTATGTTTTAGAGAGTGAGCGCATGGGCACGGCTGGGGCTTTAAGCCTTTTAAAAGAGCGACCAAAAGATGATTTTTTCGTGATGAACGGCGATATTTTAACAAATGTGAATTTTGAGTATTTTCACGAGTATCATAAAGAAAATAAGGCTCTAGCTAGCATTTGTATCCGTAAATACGATATGCAAGTGCCTTACGGCGTGGTAAATGTGCGCGCAAACAAAGTAACTTCAATAGAAGAAAAGCCTATTCAAAGCTTTTTTGTAAGCGCTGGAATTTACATGTTTAGCCCTATTGTGCTTGATTTTATCCCAAAAGGCAAGTTTTATGATATGCCAACGCTCTTTGATGAGCTTTTAAAGCATGATTTTCCCGTTCATCCCTTTCCTATCCGTGAGTATTGGCTAGATATCGGGCGAATTGATGAGTATAAGCGAGCAAATGACGAGTATGAGGGCATTTTTGGACTATGAGAGCGCTAATTATCGGCTTTGGCTCTATTGGCAGAAGGCATTATGAGGTTTTAAGCGGCTTGGGGCATGAAGTAAGCGTGCTTACAAGCCAGATTTTAGAAGGAATTCAAACTTATAAAGATTTTAGTGAGATTGAGCTTAGCGAGTTTGATTATTTTGTGATTGCTACGCCTACAAATGAGCATTATAAAAATCTAGAATTCTTAAATCAAAATGTTAAGAATAAAATTATTTTTTGTGAAAAACCACTTTTTGAGAGCAAAAAAGCGCCTTTGATTTTAGAAAATTCAGTATTTGTGGGCTATGTTTTGCGCTATCATCCACTGCTTTTAAGGCTAAAAGATGAGCTAAAAAACGAAAAAGTGATTTTCGCTCAGGCAAAATGCGCTCAGTATCTGCCGACATGGCGACCAAATACTGATTATAAAGCTTGTTATAGTAGCGACAAAGCGCTTGGTGGTGGGGTTTTGCTAGACCTTAGTCATGAGATTGATTATTTGCTGTGGCTTTTGGGCGATTTTGAAATTAGCTTTGGGGCGGATGAGAAAATATCAGATTTAGAGATATCTAGCGATGATTTTTGCGCGTTTTTTGGCAGGGGCAGAGATGGCGAGATTATTAGCGTAAGTTTGGATTATATCAGTAAAATCACGCAAAGGACGCTTTTGGTAGAGACTTTTGAGAAAACTTTTTTGCTTGATTTTATCGCTGGGAAGCTAAAAATCGCTGATAAAAATGGTGGAATTCTAGAATTCCAAGTGAGTTTAGAAAGAAATGAGATGTTTTCTGCGATGCATAGCGATATTTTGGGTGAGAAAAAAATAGCTTGTGATTATGATTTTGGGCTAAAAACGATGAGTGTGATTGATGAGATTAAAAAGGGGCAAAAATGAGCGATGTTTTGTGTACAATCTGTGCTAGGGGCGGCAGCAAGGGCGTAAAAAACAAAAATATAAAAGAACTTTGCGGCAAGCCGCTCATTGCTTATACGATTGAGGCGGCGCGCGAGTGCGGGCTTTTTGAGCATATTGTGATTAGCACTGATAGTGACGAGATCGCAGATGTGGCTTTAAAATTTGGCGCCGAGGTCTTTTTTAAGCGAAGTAGCGAACTTAGTAGCGATAGCGCTGGGAAAATTCCAGCTATTCGTGATGCTTTTGTGCGAAGTGAAGAACATTTTAGGCGTGAGTTTGCTTATTTGATTGACCTCGATGCCACTTCGCCGTTAAGGGAGCCAAGCGATATTACGAATGCTTTTTCTCAGTTTTTGCGTGATAAAAATGATAGTTTAATAACCGCAATGCCAAGTAGAAGAAGTCCGTATTTTAATCTAGTTGAGATTGATGAGAGCGGAAAAGTCGTGCTTAGTAAGGCTTTGCCATCTGCGGTTTTGCGCCGTCAAGACGCGCCAAAAAGCTATGATATGAATGCTTCGATTTATATTTGGAAAAGGGAAGTGATTTTAAAAGAGAATTCTGTATTTTTGCCTAAAACTGGGCTTTATGTGATGCCTGAAAGTCGCTCGATTGATATTGATTGCGAATTAGACTTTGAATTTGTGGAGTTTTTGATGAAAAAAAGGATAGAAAAATGCTAAAAGATAAAGTAGTAGTAATCGCAGGTGGGGCTGGACTAATAGGAAAAAGCTTTGTAAAATCAGCGCTTAGTAGTGGCGCAAAGGTAATAATTGCTGATATCAACGAAGAAGTTGGCGATGAATTTTGCGCTAGTTTAAAGGCGGAATTCCATGAAAATGTGGAATTTGTGAAGTTTGATTTGTGCGATAAGGATTTGATTTTAAAATGTATTGATTTTGCGGCTAAAAAATTTGGCAAGATTGATGCTGTAGTAAATGCGGCATATCCACGCACAAAGGACTTTGGGGCGTATTTTTTTGATACAAGCTATGAAAACTTTTGTAAAAATACGAATTTACAGCTTGGGGGCGCTTTTCTTTTGATGCAAACTTTTGCTGAATTTTTTAAAAAACAAGGATATGGAAATATTATTATGCTCTCATCTATTCAAGGCGTGGTGGCGCCAAAGTTTGAGACTTATAAAGGCACGCCGATGAGCTCGCCGATTGCGTATAGTGCGATAAAAGCTGGGTTAATTCACATGGTAAAATATCTAGCAAAGTATCTAAAAGGCTCAAATATTCGTGTAAATTGTATAAGTCCAGGCGGAGTGCTTGATGGGCAAAATCCTATTTTTTTGGAGCAGTATAAAAATGTTTGCCTAAATAAAGGAATGCTTGATCCTTGTGATTTAAATGGCGCAATGCTGTTTTTACTAAGCGATGGTAGCTTGTATGTAAATGGACAAAATATCGTTGTTGATGATGGATTTGTTTTATAATTTTAAGCTAATATTTAGTTTTTTTGGCTAAAATTCGCACTTTTAAACCAAAAAAGCCATTAAATTTTGCTTAAAGCAAATGCTTTTTGGTATCTTTAAATCATTAAAGGAGCGTTGAATGTACGCAATTTTCAAACATGGTGGCAAACAATACAAAGTTTGCGAGGGCGATTATCTAAATCTTGATCATTTTAGCAGCGAGAAAGGCACAAGTGTAGAGCTAAGCGAAGTTCTAGCAGTTTGCGACAAAGAGCTAAAAGTAGGCACTCCATTTGTAAGTGGAGCAAAAATCACTCTAAAAGTAATCGCAGAGGGTAAAGACCGCAAAGTGGTGATTTTCAAAAAACGCCGCCGCAAAGACTCTAAACGCAAAAGAGGCTTCCGCAGAGAGTACACCCGCGTAAAAGTAGAAAGCATAAAAGCATAAGGAGTAAAAAATGGCACACAAAAAAGGTCAGGGTTCTACCCAAAATAATAGAGATTCGATCGGTCGCAGACTTGGTGTGAAAAAATTCGGTGGCGAGTTTGTTCGTGCTGGAAACATCATCATCCGTCAAAGAGGCACAGCAACTCATGCAGGCGTAAATGTAGGCATGGGCAAAGATCACACAATTTTTGCTTTAATTGACGGCGTTGTAAAATTCGAGCGCAAAGACAAAAATCGCAAAAAAGTATCAGTTTATCCAGCTGCATAAATCCTTTGAATTTTCTGGAATTTTGAATTTTTTGGCTTAGCTAAAAAATTCAAAATTTTAAAAAATTCAACTTCAAAAAATTCAAAATGTTTGTAGATAAAGCAAGTTTTACTATTCGCTCTGGCAAAGGCGGCGCAGGCTGCGCATCTTTTAGGCGTGAAAAATTCATCGAGCTTGGCGGTCCTGATGGCGGAGATGGTGGAAATGGCGGCTCAGTGCTATTTAAAGCCGATAACAACACGCACACACTAGCATTTTATAGTGGTAAGCGTTTGCTAAAAGCAGCAAATGGAGAGCAGGGTGGCGGCAGAAAAATGCATGGCAAAAAAGGCGAAGATCTTGTTTTAATCGTAGCACCAGGAACTAGCATTTACGATAATGACAGCGGAGAGCTTTTGGCTGATTTATTAAATGATGAAGATTTTCCAAAATGAACT
>CALEHZ010000014.1 GCA_937875715.1 uncultured Campylobacter sp.
CCGACACCGTGCAGTACACTTCGCTTAAAGACGACTACGCAAAGATAAAAGATTTTGGACTTGCTGTCTCAATAATTGAATTAAATTTAACTTTAAGCCAAAAATTTCAAAATATCTTGCTAGAATACGCAAAAAATTTCAAAGATCAGCCAAAGGATAGCAAATGAAATCTCATATAAAAACCGCTGAAATCATACTCTCAGCCTTGCCTTATATACAAAAGTTTCGTGGGCAGGTTTTTGTGATAAAATACGGAGGCGCAGCCCAAACAGACGAGGGGCTAAAAAGCGATTTTGCCCGTGATATCGTGCTTTTACAGCTTGTTGGAATAAAAATCGTAATCGTCCATGGTGGCGGCAAAAAAATCAATTCTTTGCTTGATACGATGGGGATTGAGAGCCGTTTTGAAGATGGTTTGAGAGTAACAAACAAAGATGCGATGGAAGTAGTAGAAATGGCACTTAGCGGACTTATAAATAAGCAAATCACAAGCCTGCTTGTAAGTCATGGCGCAAGGGCTGTGGGCATCAGTGGCAAGGACGATGGTCTGCTAAAAGCATCGGCTCTAAACTACGATAAATACGGCTTTGTAGGGCAAATAGACGAAGTAAATGAAGCTGTGATAAACGCTCTTTTAAAAGAGGATATTATCCCTGTAATTGCGCCGATTGCCTTGGGCGAAAATGCCCAGAGCTACAATATAAACGCTGATTTGGCAGCATCTGCGATAGCTGCGAAGCTTAAAGCTTCTAAGGCGATATTTTTAAGCGATACGCCAGGTGTGCTGGATAAAAACGGCGAGTTAATAAGTAAGCTAAATGATGAAAAAATCAGCGCTTTAAAGAGCGACGGAACGATAAGTGGTGGCATGATACCAAAGCTAGAAGCTAGTTTAGAGTGTATAAAATCAGGCGCAAAGGCCGTTCATATCATAGATGGACGAATTGCGCATTCACTGCTTTTAGAGATTTTTACAGATGAGGGCATCGGCAGCGTGATAAAATAAGGCAAAAAAAAATAAGGGGTTAAAATGAACGCAGTTACTTTTAGACAAGCAAAAGATGGCGTTTGCGTGGATTTTACGCAGCTTATAGAACTGGCAAAAAAGCTATATAAAAAAGGCGAAATAAGCATTGAAATAGATGATTACGAACCAAATGATGAAACTATAAAAGCGATAAAATCAAGCGAAGGCAGCTTTTATTCTAGCTATGAAGATTTCAAAAATGAAATGAAAAAATGAAACTTTTTGTAAAAACTTCATACAAAAAAGACTATAAAAACGCCTTATAACAAGGAATTTTAGATGAAGAAAGTGAGAAAATTTTAGATGCTGTGATTTTGTCACTTTTAGATAAAAAGCCACTTGAT
>CALEHZ010000015.1 GCA_937875715.1 uncultured Campylobacter sp.
CGCTAGCCAAATTCCAAAAAATTTAAAAAATTTATTTAGCTAGCAAGGTTCTTGCGTATGCTAAATACTCATCTTTTTTACTCATCGCAGCCTTGCTAAAAGCGATGAAAAATTCATTTTTTAATTTCTCACCACTATATGTAAGCTCACTGCCAGTCTCTATGCTAAACATGCCACCACCGCTTGCTTTTACTATCGCATCACCTGCTGCGATGTCCCACAGCGAGCTAGCACAGTAGCGTGGATAAATGCCAGCAACGCCCTGAGCAATGCGACAAAACTTAATCGCTGAGCCACAATGAATGCGCTCTAAGCCAAAATGCTCTCCTATTTGATCGACGCTTGGGCTGTGGCTAGAATGCCCTGAAATTAGCGAATTAAAGCTATTTTGCGGCTTGATTAAGCCTGTGTTTGAGTAGGTTTGAAAAAGTGCGTCTGTGTAAAAAAGCTCGCCGCTAAATGGAATGTAAATCACGCCAAGACTTGGTCTTGCGTTTTGAATTAGCGCTATACACACGCTAAACTCGCCGTTTTTTTGTAAAAAATCTTTGGTGCCATCAAGTGGGTCAACAAGCCAAAATGTGTCGTTTGGGCTCATTTTTTGTGGGCTTAAAATATTTTCTTCGCTACAAATCTCAATACCGCTAGTTTGTAAATAAAACCCTATTGCATCATTTGCGGCTATATCAGCGTTTGTAACCGGTGAGTTATCATCCTTTGTGTTTATTTCAAGCTCGCTGCTACCATAATAGCGTAAAATCTCGCTGCCAGCAGCTTTTGCAGCTTTTATAGCTAGATTTATTAGTTCAGTTTTGCTCATTTTATTTCCTTTGAATTTTTTAAAATATTGTGAATTTTATAAAACCTTTGTGAATTTTATAAAATTCAGCTTTGAATTTTTTAAAACCTTTGTGAATTTTATAAAATTCAGCTTTGAATTTTTTAAACCTTTGTGAATTTTTTAAAATCACATTTTAAAAAATTCAAGCCTGAAATTTCTTTCTTAACTTTTCTAAAATCGGCAGAATTTTCGCTGCTGCCTTGCTTCTGTGGCTTAATTTTTCTTTAATTTCCTTGCTTAGCTCGCCGATTGTGTTTTCATATCCATTTGGAATAAACATAAAATCATAGCCAAAGCCGTTATTTCCACGCTCATCAGCTATTACGTTTCCGTGCATAAAATCCAAAACACACTCGCAAACGCTCTTTTTCTCGCACTGGCCAATCACCGCAATCGCTGCTGTATAAAAAGCAGGTGAGCTAAAAACGCCTTTTTTTTCAAGCTCATTTTTTAGCTTTGCGCGGTTGCTAGCTTCGCTTGGATTTGGCGTGATGTCCTTGCTGTAACGAGCTGAGAAAATTCCAGGCGCACCGCCTAAAATCTCTACGCTAATTCCGCTATCGTCGCTTAAAACCACTGAATTTTCTAGCTGGCTAGGCTTTTGTGCTTTGATGGCTTCAAAGACTGCGCGCGCCTTTATAATGGCGTTTTGCTCAAAATCTGCGCCGTTTTCATCAATCCCAAAAGGCGCAATAATTTGGCTATAATTTATCACTTCAAAGCCCCTTAAAAGCTCTTTAAACTCACGCTCTTTGCCAGCATTTGAACTAGCTAAAATTATTCTCATTTTGCCTCTTTTTTATAAAATTCAAAGCAAATTCTAGCTAAAATTGCGACTTTTTAGGACTAAAAAATGAAAATTTTCGCAAAATATATAAGTTTTGTTTATATAAAATATTTTTTTATCATTTTTCTAGCTTTGGAGCTTTTTTTTGTTGGAATCGAGCTTATAAATAGTTTTAGTTCTATCCCAAAAAGTGCCAACCTCATCGTGCTTTATATGGTTTTTTCGGCTTGCACAGCAGTTAGCATTATTGCGCCACTTAGCGTGGTTTTAGCACTCATTGCTTCTCTTGTGCATTTAATTCGCTCTGGCGAGCTGGTGTCTTTTTACGCACTTGGAGTTAGCAAAAATCAGCTCATAATGCCGGTTTTTTTGTGTTCTATTTTTATTACACTGGTGCTAATTATATCACAAGCCACGCCGTTAGCATACGCAAAAGACTACAAAAACGCCATTATGAATCAAAATTTAAACTCACTTTTTAAACTAAACGCAGCCTTTATCAAAAGCGAAAATAAATACATTTATTTTACAAATATCGTGCCAAATAGCACAAAAGTGCCACTAGTTTATGTTTTTGAGCTAAAAGATAATAAATTAGAGCGTAAAATCACGGCTATGAATGCTGAATTTTCTGGGGGCAAATGGAAAGCTAAAAACGCTCTTAGCACGAGTTTGCCGCATATTAAAGAGCTTGGCGGCGCTGGATTTAAAAACGAGATTTTAAGTGAATATGAGATTTTAGAAGGCTTTGAGCCGCAACTACTCTCAAATCTAAACAAAAACGCTTCTTCGTATTCGATTATTCACGCTATTAAGACACTTTGGCAGATAAAAGACGATAAAATCAATCTTTCAGTGATTAAAACCGCACTTTATCTCTCAGTTTTCTTTCCGTTGTTCGCGCCTTTTATGCTGCTTATTTTGTATTCATATGCGCCGATTTTATCACGCTTTAATAGCCTTGCGCTGCTTAGTTTTGGCTCTGTGGTGCTAACGCTTTGTATTTGGGGCGTGATTTATGCACTCTCAAAATTAAGCGCTTCAGCTACTATTCCAGCCGAGCTTGGAATCATCGCACCAGTTGCCTTTCTAGGTGCTTTTGCCTTTTATAGATTTAGACTTGCTAGGTGAATTTTTTAAAATTTTATAAAATTCAGTTTTTGTGGTAATTTACATGGATTTAAAGCAAATTTTAAATAACGAATACAAAGCATTTTGTAATGAAAAAGGGCTTATTTTGGCACCTGACCCACTTCAAATCGCACGCACTTTAAAAAGTCCAGCAAAAATGCTTTTGTGTGCTTTGTTTAGCTACGGAAATGCCAAGGCGATTGTAAAATTTTTGGGCTCACTAAATTTTGAGAATTTAAGCAAGAATGAAAATAAAATTTATCGTTTTCAAAATGCTAAGGATTGTGATGAAATTTTTAAAACTTTTAAGCATTTAGAAAGCCTAGATTTAGAAAAAATCATTTTAGAAAATTCAAAAAACGGCATAGAACACGGCATAAACGCACTTATAAAGACAATTTACGAGCTAAATTCTTACACTTCGCAAGGCTATGAATTCTACTTTGGCAAACCCTTTGAAAAATCGCCAAAAAGCCCTTTAAAACGCTATAATATGTGGCTTAGGTGGATGGTGCGAAATAGCGATATTGATTTGGGACTTTTTAAGAAAATTAAGAAAAATGAGCTGATTTTGCCGCTTGATACGCACACGCATAAGGTTTCATTAGCCCTTGGGCTTTGCGAGCGAAAGCAATATGATTTCAAAGCCGCCTGGCAGATCACAGAACGCTTAAAAGAGTTTGATAAAGACGACCCTTTAAAATACGATTTTGCGCTTTACCGACTTGGGCAAAGCGGCAAGATAAAAGAGATTTTAAAGCAATGAATTTAAAAAATTATAATTTTAGCAGTAGCGATTTAGCCCTTGCGCAAAGCAATATTCAAACATTTAGCGTCCAAAAAGGTGAGATTTTTTACAATGACTTTTGCTATGGATTTGTGTTTGTAAAAAGCGGTGAATTAAAAATCTTTGCTACGCAAAATGGCAAGGAAATCGCACTTTTTAGCCTAAAAAGTGGCGATGAGTGCTTGATTTGCGCTGATTGTCTTAATAGCTTTGGCGGCGTTTTGCGCATTGAAGTGGCACAAAGCACCACCTTTGAAAGTCTGCCAAGCGATGTTTTTAAGGTGCTAAAAGACAAATATCCACTTTTTGCAAATCACATTTTATCACTTTTGGCTACTCGTTTTGCCAGTAGCGTGGAAGTGATGAGTACTGCGTTATTTACGCCACTTAAAACTAGAATTCTAGATTTCCTTAAAACTCACGCCACAAATAATATTTGTGTCCTTACTCACGAACAAATCGCAAACGAGCTAGGAAGTGCAAGAGAAGCGATTTCAAGGGTGCTAAAAGAGCTAGAAAATTCAAAGATTTTGCACTTAGAACGCTCAAAAATCACGCTTTTATAGCTTTGTAACATTATCACTGAAAATAACTTTTCAACGCTTTAAAATTCGCTTACTTTTTTAAAAGGAGCGAAAATGACATATTTAAACCAAAATTCTTACCAAAACGCAATTGCCAAGGGGCTTTGCGTAGTTACTTTGGGTGCACCTTGGTGCAAAGACTGTGCTATTTTAAAGCCGATTTTAGAGCGTTTAGTCCCTGCTTATGCGGATAAAATTAACTTTTTTGGTGTTAATTTTGACGAGGCAGAGGAGCTAAAAGAGAGCCTCAATGTGCGAAAAATCCCAACTATTATTTTTTACAAAGAAGGCAAAGAAGTAGGCACTCGCCTAATAGAGCCAAGCTCACAAGATACGCTAATAAAAGCATTTGATGAGCTTTTAAAGGCTTAGGGAATTCTAGAATTTTCTAAAAAAACAAACACAAAGGAGCAAAAATGTTAAGCAAAAATAAAAGAATTTTTCAAGTCTTACTTGGAGTGGCGTTAATTTTGGGATTGTTTTTTGTAAATCCTTGGCTTAGCCTAATAGGCTTTGCGCCACTTCTAGTGGGCATTACTGGCTTTTGTCCGGCTTGTTATTTTCTAAATCGCTGCTCGCTGCCAAATCGCTAAGGGGGCAAAATGCTACAAAGAAGAGATGCCTTAAAAATAATAGGCTTTGGGGCTTTGGCTGGTTCGCTTGCTAATGCTGACGGGGCCCAAAAAAATATAGAACAAAACAGCGATATAAAAGCAAAAATTGCTATTTTGGGTGCTGGACTTGGAGGCATTAGCTTAGCAGCTAAGCTAAGAAAAGAACTGCCAAACGCACAAATCACGCTTTTTGATAAAAAAGAGATTTTTCACTATGAACCTGGCTTTACGCTAATAGGCATAGGTTTTTATGAAAAAAGCGATGTGGAGTTTGCTAAGGCTGATTATATCCCAGATGGCGTAAAATGGGTAAAACAAAATGTAAAAGAGCTAACACCAGAGCAAAACACACTGATTTTGGATAATGATGAGAGTTTTGGCTATGATTATCTAGTAATCGCAAGTGGCGTGGAGTATGATTTTAGCGCAATTTCTGGGCTTAGCGAAGATGATATAAATGATGAGAGCGTGAAAATCTCCACAATCTACACTCTAAATGGCGCGATAAAGACAAATAAGCTCATGGAAAACTTCGCTAATAATGGTGGCAAGGCTGTATTTGCCGAACCAAGAACGCCTATGAAATGCTCAGGGGCAAATAAAAAAATGTTTTTTATGAGCCATTCTAGGGCAAAAAATGCTGGGAATTTAGCTAAATGCGAAGTGGAGCTATTTTGCGGTGGGGATAGGCTTTTTGCTGACCCTACATATGCTGGGATAATGCAAGCAAAGGCTAGTTCTAACAAAATGCCTTTTAATCTGCGTCACCAAATAGTAGCGATTGATAAGGCAAAAAACACGGCTACTTTTGAGTTTTGGACGAATTATAAAGAAAACGGCGAACAAAAAACCGCAAAAGAGTATAAAGAAGTGAAATTTGACTGGTTACACTTCACTCCAACGCAAAAAGCAAGTGAGATTTTTACTAAGGCTGGACTAAGCACTAGCAAACTAGGCTTTGTGGATGTGGATAAGCAGACGCTTCAAAGCACGAAATACAAAAATATCTTTGCTATCGGTGACGCTATAAATACAGCTATGGGCAAAACAGGTGCTAGCATACGCAAAATGTATCCCTTGCTAACCCAAAACATAATCAGCCAAATCAAAGGCGAGAGCCTTAGCGCAAAATACGATGGCTACACAGCTTGTCCGTTTCTAAGCGAATACGGCAAGGCGATAATGGTGGAGTTTAACTGGCAAGGCACAGCATCGTCAATGCCTTGCTTTGGTGCGACAAGAGAGAGCTACATAAACTGGCTAATCAAGCTCTATGGCTTTAAGCCTATGGTAATGTATGGTATGCTAGCTGGCAGAGTTTAAGGGGGCAAAATGAGTTCTAGAAGGAGTTTTATAGGATATAGCTTTGGGGCTGTGGCTGGGGTTGGCGCACTTTTTGCCCTTGGTGCTGTGAAAAAAAGCTGGGACCCACTGCCTAGCGTGAGATCAGCTGGATTTACTAGCATTGATTTAAGTCCTTTAAAAAGTGGCGAGTTTGCGCAGTTTGCTAGTGATGAAGAGGTAGAAAATATAGGTGCGCCACGCTCTGTGGCTATAAATAGCGATGGGGCGTGGAGTAAGGCCGCGCTTGCATTTGCTAGTAAATGTGGGATAGATGAGAGCAAACTAGAATTTAAAGAGATCAAAGGCAAAGAAGTTTTATACTACAAAAGCATAAAAAAAGGTGGTTGTTTAAAGGATGTTTTTGGCGATATTTTGGGGCTTTTTGTGGGCTCTTTAAGCTTTGGCAAGGCTATGCGCTGGGGGGCAAATAGCTTTGAGTTTATCAGGCCTTTAAGAAATCTTGTGGTGCTTTTTGATGATGAGCTTTTGCCTTGTGAAATTTATGGCGTAAGCTCAAATAAGGCGACCTTCGTTCATAGGGATTTTGGCTATGAAAAGGTGCTACGAGCAGGCAAAAGCCCAAAGCTAAACACCCTTGGAGGCGATAGGGATA
>CALEHZ010000016.1 GCA_937875715.1 uncultured Campylobacter sp.
AATCAACAAGCGGGCGAAGAAGGTGTCCCGCGATGACATGGAGGACTTGCTGGGCAAGGAGTCCACTGCCGAGCGGCTTACGAAGAAGGCGGGCTTCCTTTCCCAGTGCTGGGAGGACATCAAGACGTCCTTTTCCCTAATACGGGTTCCACGACCGATAATTTGCTTAAAGGTGGTCATGCTCTCGACTGTCTTATCCAGAACGATCAATTTTGTCATTTTGCAGTCAGCGCCGGTGGAAAGCAGTTCGGATGTTGTAGCGATAACAGGATATGGGCTGGACACGGAGATGAAATAATCAAGTTTGGACTTGCCATAAACATCGGAACCGGTGATTCTGACACAGTAGTCCGGATTCTCCTTGACCATGTCAGCATTATGGTTGATAAGAGCAATTCTCATGCGCTCGGCATGATCTTCGGAAGCGCAGAACACGATGGTTTTCTGCATCCTGTCGGTGCTTTTCAGATACTCGGTGATTTCCTTTGCAACCTCGTCAATACGGTCTTGGAGAATGATGCTGTAGTCATAGTCCCTGTTGTTGTAAATGCGGTCTTCAATCTCGTTGCCGTAGATGTCGGTTTGACCTTTGTACGGTCTCCATCCGTCACCGATATTGGTCGTAATATTGATAACCTTAAAGGGAGCCAAGAATCCGTCCTCGACACCTTGCTTCAAACTGTAAATGTAAAAATCAGCCCAAATGATATAAAGAGCAAAAACACAGCCGCAGTCATGGTCACAGCAAAACTGCCAGCCTTTGCTAGACAAGGCGACAATCTTGACATTTCAGTTAGTTCAATTGGCGATGCTAAAAGCTTAATGGGCGGAACATTACTTTTAACAGCACTTAAAGGCGTAGATGGCGAGATTTACGCACTTGGACAAGGTGCATTAGCACTTGGTGGCTCAGTAGGCAGAGGTGGAAATCATCCCACATCAGCGACAATTCCAAATGGCGCAATAGTAGAAAAAGAAGTGGCTTATGATATAGCAAATGCTACAAATGCAAGCCTCAGCCTCAAAAAATCAAGCTTTGAGACTGCTAAAAAACTTCAAGATGCCATAAATGCAAGATATTATGGCTCAGCACTAGCGATTGATCCACGCACATTACAAATCCACAAGCCAGAAAATTTAAGCATGGTGGAGTTTTTAGCCAGCGTGCTTGATTTAGATATTGACTATAAATCAGAAGATAAAGTAATCATCGATGAGCGCACCGGCACAGTCGTAAGTGGCATAAATGTAAAGGTAGAGCCAACTATAATAAGCCACGGCGCAATTACTCTAAAAATCGAGCCAAATTACACACAGCCAGATCCAAATGCACCTGTGGCAAATACGCTTGATATCGGTGATGATACTAGCATAAATACACTAAATAATACAATAAATGTAAGCACAAACACAGCAACCGTAGCAAATGTAACAAGGGCACTAAATAAAATGGGCGCAAGTCCAAAAGATATAATTGCAATTTTAGAAAATTTAAAACGTTCAGGCGCAATTCACGCTGTTTTGGAGGTGATTTGATGATTGATAATACCTTAGCAATTAACGCTTATAATAACGCAAACATCGACAATGCGATAAAAAAAAGCGAGCAGTTTAAAACTAATTTTAAGGCTGAGCGTGAAATGGTAAATGGAATCGATACAAAGGCTTTAAGAGAACAAACTGATGCTTTTGAGGCGTTTTTTGTAAAAATGGTGCTTGATATTTCAACTAAGCAAGAAAATCCACTTTTTGGAAAAGATGCTAGTGATGAAATATATCACTCAATGTATACAGATACCATGAGTAGAGCACTTAGCGGCGGTTTTGGCTTTAGCGATATGATATATGATTATTTGCTTCAAAGAGCTAAATAATCTAAAAAATTTGCCGATATGCAAAGCGAATTTTTGTATAGAGGAAAAAGAAATGATTCAAGCAGTTTCAGCAGGGCTAGGATATAGCCTAAATGAAATAAACAAAGTAAACAAGGGCGAGACATTTAGCGCTAATCAAGCAAAAAATGACAAGCTAAATGCCATTGCCAAACAGCTAGAAAATGGCGAATATAAGATTGATTTGCCACGTTTAGCAAGGACGATAGCAGACGAGCTAATTTAAGGAAAAAAAATGATAAATACATATTTAGAGCAAGCAATTGCTGCTTTAAGAGGCATAATCGAGCTTACAAAGCAAGATATAGAAAATATTAAACTTGCCAAACACGATGATGTCGCAGCTCATACAGAGCAAAAAAATAAATTTTTAGCACTTTTTGAGAAAAACAAAAAAGCCCTTGATGATGAGCTTTTAAAACTAGCTCAAACAAATGCTGATGCAAATTTAGCCGATTTACTTAGCGAAGATACGAAAACAAAACTTGCTGAGCTAAGAGAAGTGCTTTTAGAGCTAAAAGAAAAAAATAGAGATTATGCAAAAAGCGTGGTTGTAGTAAAAGAATTTTTTGACTCACTTGTAGGTTCTATGCTTGGCAAACCTACACAAAATACATATACAAAAAAAGCAATCACAGAAAATAAAGACGATATTTTCAAAGCAAGAGTATAAAAGGTGTAAAAATGGGAATTTTTGATTCTTTATATATAGGAAATTCAGGACTAAACGCTGCTCAGATCCAAATCCAAACTACAGGCAACAATATCACAAATGTTGATAGCGAGTATTACACACGTCAAAGAGTAGTACAACAAGCAAGAGAAGGCATGCACAGAGTCGGTGGAGATATAGGACTTGGCACTAATGTGCAACAAATCGTGCGTGTTCATGACGAATTTACCTATCAAAGAATGGCACTTTCGTATTCAAATATGGAAAATACTGATTATAAAAGTAGTATTTTAAAAGAAATTACTCAAAAATTTCCAGATTTAAGTGATGCCGGAATTTTTCAAGATTTAAAAGACTATTATGCAGCATGGAATGACTTTGCCTCAAGCCCATATGAAGCATCGCAAAAAACCGTGCTTTTAAACCAAACTCGCATTTTAACAGAAGATATAAACATATCTTATAGTCAATTGGAAGATATTAGACAAACTGTAAATGACCAGTTTTTACTAGCAATCGGCGAAGTAAATGACATCGCTCGTCAAATCGCTGAAATAAATGCAGAACTACAAAGAATAGAGGTTAATACAGCAATTAATGCAAATGATTTTAGAGACAAACGTGATGCTTTAGAGCTTAAACTTGCTAAGCTTATAAATATTGATAGCTTTAAAGAAGATATTAGCAGCAGGACACAAATCGATGATGCTACGATTTATGATATGGGTAAAAACTACGCTCTTAGCATAAATGGAATTACCATAATAGAAGGTGCAAATTATCATCCTATCGTGCTTGATACTGCTACAAGTGAGCATGGATTTGCGACGCCTTATTATGTAAAAAATGATGAAACCAAAATTGACATAAGTGAGCGTATAACTTCTGGGCGAGTTTCAGCTATGCTTGATTTGCGTGGTCGCGATCTAGGTCCAGATGGAAAATTCACAGATGGACTTATCACAAAGTATGAAAATAACCTAGATGCTTTTGCTAAAACGCTAGTTACACAAACAAACAGCATTTATGCAAGTTCGGCTACAAAGAGCATGACTTCTGATTATTTAGGTGGCGTTATGGCAAATACTACCTTACAAAACTACGATAGCGGCATCAAAAATGGCTCTTTTACCGTAAAAGTTTATAACACTCAAGGCGATGTGGTCGCACAAAGAGATATAGAAATAAATGCCACAACTACGTTAAATGACATCACTCACGGCAATTCAATTGTAAATGAGTTTAACAAAAACGTAGATGATAATGACGATAACAATTTCAATAACGATGTAGATGATTATTTTAGGGCCGTTTTCCACTATGACGCTCAGACCAAAATGAGCAATATCAGTTTCAAACCTACTGATAAATACATCGCAGCAGGATATTTTATCGCAATCGAAGACAATGGCACGAATTTTGCAGGCACACTTGGGCTTAGCAAGTTTTTAGATGGGCAAACTGCTGCTAGCATTCGTCCAGACGATGATATCAATGCTGATAGCTCCTTAATACGTGGTGGCAAAAGCCCACTGCCAGGCGATAATAGCATGGCAAATGCTATGGTAGAAATGCAAACAGCACGTTATCCGTTTGATAGCAAAACAACTGGCGAGCGCACCGAGACAATTAGTGGGTATTATCGCTATCTTACAGTAGATATTGCTAGTGATACATCATCTGCGATAAGTCAGCATGAGACAAACACAGCGATAAACAACACAGCAGTCCAAGAGTGGCAAAGCGTAAGTGGCGTAAATTTGGATGAAGAACTAGCAAACTTAATCCGCTTTCAATCAAGCTATGGTGCCGCTGCTAAGGTCATCACAACAGTCGAGCAAATGCTAAATACTTTGCTTGAGATCAAGCAATAAACTTTGAATTTTATAAAATTCAGCACCATTCACTGCTTCCAAAGTGAATTTTATAAAATTCATAAAATTCAAACTTGTTGCAGTTAATAAAGCAAAAAATTCATAAAATTCACTTTATTTTCGCTTTGCTATTTGTGATGGACAATTTGAATTTTATAAAATTCATAAAATTCAAAAGCAAAGAAGCAATATTTTTATCAATACTTAATCAATATATAATCAAAATATATTATAATTTCAAAAAATTTACACTAGAAATTAAAATGCTTGAAATATTAAACTTATCTTTTGTGCAAAACGCACTTATTGCTAGTTTTTTGGTTAGCATCGCAGCTGGCATCATCGGCTCGCTTGTGGTGATAAACAAAATGAGCTTTGCGGCTGGCGGCATTGCGCATGGTGCCTATGCTGGCGTGGGAATTGCTTTTTATTTGGGCTTTGCGCCATTTTTGGGAGCGCTGATTTCAGCTGTGATTTTGGGCGCTTTGGTGGCATTTTTTAGCTTTGAGAAAAACGAAAGATTTGATAGCTTAATTGGCGCTATGTGGGCGTTTGGCATGGCTGTGGGCATCGTATTTAGTGAGCTAGCAGCTGGATATAGTCAAGATTTGATGAGTTATCTTTTTGGCTCTATTTTAGCTGTGGGGCAAAATGATTTGTATATCATGAGCGCATTTGATGCTATTTTCATCAGCTTTGCGTGGATTTTCTACTCTCGCCTTTGTGCGTTTAGCTTTGATAGAGAATTTGCCAAGCTTCGTGGGGTGAATGTAAAGGGGCTTTACTACACTCTTTGCGTGCTTAGCGCACTTTGCGTGGTGATGAGCATACAGGTTGTTGGGCTGGTTTTGGTGATTGCCCTACTTACGATTGCGCCTACCTTGGCTGAGAAATTCAGCAAGAGCCTAGCGCAAATGATGGTTTTAAGCTTTATTTTTGCTTTTATTTTTTGTGTTTTGGGGCTAGTTATGGCATTTTATCTAAATCTAAGCAGTGGCGCTAGTATCATAATAGTCGCAAGTTTAGCCTTTTTTCTTAGTAAATTTAAAAAATAGCTGTATAATTAAGGTTTTGTTTTAAGGAATTTTATGAAATTTAATCCATTAAAAATTACAGATAAAGAACTAATTGATAGTTATTTCAAGGCTTGTAAGCCTATTGTTAGCGACCTTACTTTTACAAATTTATATATTTGGCATTTTAGCAGAAAAATCGAGTGGTGTATTTGCGATGATTGTCTCATCATTCGCACGACTTATCCAAACGAAAGCCCTTTTATTTTTTATCCTTTACATAAAAATGACGATAAAGACGCCAAAATTCGTGCTTTAAACGCAGTAATTTTTGATTTTAAAGCCCAAAATTTACCATTTAGCATTCATTCGCTCTCAAAAGCTGATGTTAGCGAGCTTGAAACACTTTTGCCTAAAAAATTTAACTTTGTTTATAAAGAAGATAGAAGCGATTATATTTATGATTACAAGGGCTTAAGTGAGCTTAGTGGCAAAAAGTATCACAAGAAAAAAACGCATTATAATAATTTTTGTAAGGCTTATAATTTTAGTTATGAAGAATTAAGCACGGCTAACGCTGGCGAGGTGGCAAAGGCTTATGAGTCTTGGTTTGAGGCATTGCCAAATAAAACAGATGGGCTTAAAAACGAATATATCGGTATTAAAGCTTGTTTGGAAAATTTTAGCAAGCTATCTTTTGATGGTGGAATTTTGCGCGTAGATGGCGTGATTGTGGCTTTTAGCTTTGGCGAGATGCTAAATGATGAATGCGTGGTAATTCACATAGAAAAAGGCGATATAAACTATAATGGCGTATTTCAAGCTATAAATAAAGAGTTTTTAATGCGCCAGTGGCAAGGCGCAAAAATCGTAAATAGAGAAGAAGATTTAGGCATAGAAGGACTTCGCAAAGCCAAGCAAAGCTATCAGCCAATTTATTTAGAAGAAAAATTTGAAGCAAGTTTGGCTTAATTTTAAAAAATTCAAAAATTTCAAAAGTGAATTTTATAAAATTCAAATTGTCCGTCATTGCGAGGCGCACGAAGTAAAGGGAACAATCCCAGTGAATATCAGTGAATTTTTTGGTTTTCGCTGGGATTGCCACGATTTTTTGCTTACGCAAAAAATCTCGCAATGACGGACAAAAGACAATGACGGATTAAATCGCAACGCTCGCTCGCAATGACGAGATTTTATAAAACCTCATCATTGCCTAAGTTTTCAATAACGCTCAAAAGCTCGATACCATCGTCATTATCGTCCATTATAATGGCGTCATTATTCGCAGCAGTGTCGCTAGCGTGTGGTTTTTTTTTGATTTTATAAATTAAATCAAGTATGAATTTTTTCATTTTTTCATTCATTACAAATATTTTCATCTTTTTTCCTTTTTAGCTTAAAGTCTAATACGGCTCGCCGTCTTTATCAAAGCGAAGCTGTCCGCTTATGATAATATGTGGATTTTGGCTAGCGCGCTTAGCAAAGAGGGGTGCTAGCATTTCCATCGTCCTATCGGTGCTACGCTCGATATCAAGCAGCTTTGCGGCATTATCAAAGGCACTTTCCATCTTGCCCTCACGGCTCTCTTTTAAAAGCTTTTTAAGAGCGTCTATCCAGGGCTTTATTTCCTCATCTGTGGGCATTCTAGCTGGGTCGTCGTGCAAGGCAGCTGGCACATCAAGGGCGATTCCAGCACCTGCCATGGCTTCTTCTAGTCCGCCGTTTTTAGCCACAAGCGCTGGTATGCGGTTTAGCACGGCTTCGCTAGCTACTCTGCCCCAGCCTTCATACCACGCTTTTGGCACAGATGGGGCTAGAAGTAGCTTTGTCATAGCGTAGATTGCTTTCATGTTATTTGTGTTTTCGCACATTTGGACATTGGCAAACATCGCAGGCTTGTAGACTCTAGCCTCTTTATCATCGCCATCGTGTAAAAGCGCTACTGTGGTAGGAAAATTACCACGGCTATTTACGACTAGAAACTTCTCATTTTTTAGCTCGGGGTCATTTTGGGCTAAAAGGGCGATTTTGGCTAGTATACTGCCGCCTTTGCGTGGTTCTGGATTTATCATAGTGATATACTCGTGGCTGCCATCAGTGCTGATATAATCATCTTTGTTTATAAAAGCGCCGGTGGTGGCTAGATTTAGCCTATCACGCTTGGCATAGAGTGCTGCGTTTGCCGCACTATCAGTGAAAATCAAATCGCTATCGTAAAAATTATAATAAGGGTGGTTGCCATTACAAATAGGATAAGCGTGTGGAATGCCACGTCTGCGGCACTCAGCATGAACTGCCGTGCCAAAAAGGCTCATTCCATAGCCCATGCACACATCTGGGCAAAAGAGATTTATCATCTTACAAAACACCACATAGATGCGCCACTCCTCATCGTGGCTAAGCTCACTAAGCTTGGTTGTAGAGGTGGGAACATAGTAGTATTTGATGCCATTTTGCTCTAGCTGGATTAGAGGCCTTTTGCTAGCGTCTTTTTGGACTTCTTCTTCAATTTTTGGAAAAGTGCTTTTTGCCCCTGCTGGACTATCAAAAACAAAGCCACCTACTGCGATGATTTCTACGCCACGCTTGGCGATTTGTTCTAGCATTGCTTTACAATGCTTTGCCGCCCCTGAGCTAGAATCATGGAGATTAAACTGGCTTATCCATAGTAATTTTGGCATTTTAGTCCTTTGAATTTTCTAAAAAATTCTAGCATTATAGCTAAAATGTTGAGTTTTTTTTGTAGAATTATAAAAATTTTGTTATAATTTTTCTCAAATAAGGAGATAGATATGACTACGATAGCAATTAGTGGAGAAATGAACACACAAACCTTAAACGCAATCAAAGAACAAATACTAAAAATCAATCAAAATCTAGTAATAAAAGAAATAGACGGCTACGCAGTGCCAAGCGATGAGACCATAGCAGCTTTAAAAAATTCACAAAGCGTGGGAGTATTTAATAGCTTTGATGAGTTTGAAAAGAGCTTAGAAAATGCGTGATATTGATATTCGCAGCAGTTTTAAGCAAGATTATAAAAATGTAAAAAAACAAGGCTGGGATACGCAAAAAATAAACAAAGTAATCACTGAATTACAATTAAACGAAATTTTGCGCCCAGAGCTTAGAGAACATGCTTTAATAGGCGGATTTAAAGGTTTTAGGGAGTGCCATATTTATGCAGATTTGGTGCTAATTTATAAAAGAGATGATAAAATGCTAACTCTTTATCGCATAGGTAGGCATCAAGACTTATTTAGTAGATATTAAAAGATTTGAAATATAGCCATGAAAAACGAAAAAAATGAATTAGAAAAACTAGAAAAATTGTTAAATTATGAGTTTAAAAATAAAGCTCTT
>CALEHZ010000017.1 GCA_937875715.1 uncultured Campylobacter sp.
ACAAAAACTTGCCCACGAAATTTTTGTATATAAGGCAAGGCTGAAAGTATGATTTCAGCGGTTTTTATGTGAGATTTCATTTTATAGCCTTTTTAGAAAATTCAATTTAGAAAATTCAAATTTTTCAGAAAATTCAGAAAATTCAGAAAATTCAAAGTCATAATTTTAGCTAAAATTTAGCCTATTTTACGCAATTTTCAAGTATTTTTTTAAAATTTTGGCTTAAAATTATTTCAAGCTTGATAATAGAAAGCGGCAAGCCAAAATCTTTAATTTTTGCGTAATCTTTGCTTGTTACTAAAAGGCTTGTAGCTTCGTGCTTAACTAGGATTTTTTGTAACTCATCAGCCTTAAAATCATAATGGTCGCTAAAATGATAGTGTGCCACGCAGATTTCATAAAATTCACTTAGGCGAGATGGATTTGCGATGCCACTTATTAAGAGCATTTTTTCAGTGGGATTTACAATCTTTGTTTTGCGCTCTATATCATCATTTGATGGAATAAAATCAGCTAATTTATAAAAGTCTTTTGGTAGCCTATACGCTCCACTTGGCAGGCACAAAGGACAAATCGGCTCTTTATAAGGACGCAGCAAAATGTCGAATTTTTTGATTTCAAAATGTCTAAATCCATCGTCTAAAATCACCACATCAGCGCCGTGTTCAATTGCTTTTAAAATGCCTTCTTTTCTATCTTCGCTTACAATCACATTTGCGCCATTTAAAGCATAGTCCATCGCCTCATCGCCGCTAGTACTAGTGCTAACTAAAATTTGCGAGTTTTCACAGACTACGATACAGCCTTTGCTCTTTCTTTTATAGCCACGAAGGACGATAAAAGCACGCTTTCCTTTGCTTTTAAAAAATTCATAAATCGCTTTTGTAAGCGGACTTTTGCCAGAGCCGCCTACTACGAGATTTCCAACGCTAATTATAGGCAAGCCAAAATCAATCTCTTTTTTTCTAAAAAAAAATTGAAGTTTAACTAAAAGGCTGTAAATCATCGCTAATGGTGATAAAATCAAGCTTAACACCTTACAAGCAAAATTTGGTTCGTAAAAATATTTATTTAAAAAATTCTCAAACATGACTAGAAGCAATCCGCATAAGAGTGCTACAAATGTAATCAATTTGCTCATCTTTTAGTGATGGATAAATCGGCAGTGAAAGCACTTGTGAGTATGCTCCAAGAGCATTTGGAAAATCTATGATTTTGTAATTATATTTGTTTCTATAATAGCTTAGTAAATGCAGTGGAATGTAGTGCAAACTTACTTCAATGCCGTTTTCAATGATATTTTTAGCAAAATTATCTCTATTTCTATCAATTTTTATGATATATTGGCTGTAAATATGCTCTCTGCTTGTTTTTGGCGTTTTTATATGTGGTGTTTTTTCAAAAAATTCATTATATTTTGCAGCGATTTCTTGCTGTGCTTTTATGATAGTTTCTAGCTTTCTAAACTGCGCTAGGCTAAAAGCAGCACAAAGTGCGCTAAGATCGTATCTTTGTCCTATTTTTTCTACATCATAAATATAGCTAAGATCTTCTTTTCTTATCATTGCATGAGAGCGAAGAATTTTAGCTTTTTGTGCGATTTCATCATCATTTGTGATGATCAAGCCTGCTGCGCTAATAGCACCTTTGCTTTGAGCTTGCAAGCCAAAACAGCTGATAAAATCATCTTTGCCAATAAGCCTGCCATTGTATTTTACCCCAAGCGTGCTATCATTTATGATTTTTAGCTCGTATTTAGCACAAAGCGATCTAATAGCGTCCATATCAGCACTAAGCCCTGCTATGTGCGTTACAAAAACAGCTTTTAATTTCTTGCTTTGATTTGCCTTTATAGCGTGCTCAAGTGCGTTTGGATCTAGGCAAAAATCGTCCTTATCGCAATCTACAAAAATCGGCTCAGCATCAAAATAGCGAATCACCTCAGGCGTGCTAACAAAGCTATTTACAGGGCAAAGAATTTTATCGCCACGTTTTATCTCCATCGCACAAAGCGCTAAATGCTTAGCAGCGGTGCTATTATTTGTGCTTATAACGTGTTTTACGCCAAAATACTGCGCCACTTCAAGCTCTAATTTTTCTATAAAATTCTCATCTTTTAATGCCTGAGCAATTAGTTTTGGTTCGCTCTCATCTACAAAGGGCTTAAAAAACGCTATATTCATCTTCTCGCTCAATTTCAGCCAATTCTGGCATTTTTAGTTTAAAAGCATTTTTGCTAATTTTCTTTTTTATAAAATTCACTAAATCTGTATTAAATTTTTCTTTTAAAATTTTCTCACTCTTACCAGCGCAAAGTGCCTTCAAAACAGCATCAAGCTCGCTATAAGTATAGCCAAGATCGCTCTCATCGCTTTGATTTTCCCACAAATCTGCGCTTGGTGCTTTATTTATAATTCCTTCATCCACGCCCAAAAACTTCGCAAACTCAAATATTTCGCTTTTGTAAAGCTCGCCAATAGGATTTAAAGCGCAAGCCATATCGCCATAAATCGTGCCGTATCCTAGCATTCTTTCGCTTTTGTTGCTCGTGCCAACTACCAAAAAATCATGCTTTGCACTATAATCATAAAGTAAAATCATGCGAGTTCTAGCAGCCAAATTTCCATAAGCAAGTTTGTCTTTTTGGCTTAAATTAGCCGCAGAACAAAAGGCGTTTAAAATATTTGAAATATTGATTATTTGATAATTTAAGCCTAGAAAATTAGCTAGATTTAAAGCATCTTTTAAATGTCTTTTATTTGAAAAATTCGTAGGCATTAAAAGTGCGTGTGTGGGTGAGATTTTAGCACAAAGTGTGGCAACCAGCGCAGAATCAAGCCCACCACTAAGCCCCAAAACAAAGCCTTTTGCGCCACTTTTAGCTAAATAATCTTTTAAAAAATTCAAAATTTCTTTTTGTATTTTTTCGTAATTCATGGCTTGAATTTTAGCTTAAAATTTGTTAATATTAGCTTTATTTAAGGGGTTTTTATGGAAATTTTAAAACAAGCTTTTGGAGAATACGGCACAAACTGCTATATAGTAAAAAATGGCAAAAACTCGCTGATAATCGACCCTGGTATGGGTGCGTTTGATTGGGTAAAAGCAAACGCAAATGATGCTGTGGCTGTGCTTTTGACGCATGGGCATTTTGATCATGTTTATGATGCTGATAAAATTCGCTCCCAGCTAAATATCCCAATTTATCTGCCAAAAGATGATGAAATATTCATCACTTGCGATCCTTTTGCGATTTTAGAGCACACTTTTAAGGCTGATTATTTAGTAAAGCCAAATGAAAGCGTAAAAATAGGTGGGTTTTGCTGCACTTTTCATCATTTTGCTGGGCACACGCCAGGTTGTTCGTGTATTGAAATAAAAGGGCTTGATAATACTTGGTTTTGCGGCGATTTTATTTTTAAAGGCTCTGTTGGGCGCTGGGATTTTGAGTTTTCAAGCGCTAAGGACATGAAAGAAAGCTTACACCGAGTTTTGGATGAAAAAAGAAATATCAAGCTTTATTGCGGACACGGCGATAATTCTTTTTTAGACGATGAGCGTGCAAACATCGCTCACATGCTAAATATGCGCCTGTGGCAGTGAAATTTAGCTTTGCATATTGGGTGAATTTTATGAATTTTATAAAATTCAGCCTTGAATTTTATAAAATTCATAAATGCTTAAAATAAAATGCGTATAATTTCACACAATTTTTTGCGTAAATAAGGATCAAAGATGACATTTAATAAAGACGAAATCTACACAG
>CALEHZ010000018.1 GCA_937875715.1 uncultured Campylobacter sp.
GTCTTGGTATGTTTGCCAGTCGTGCTGTGATAAAATAATAGCTGTTTTGGTGTTAGTATCACGCACGACTACATCTCCGATTTGTCCGCCAAAAATGCGTTCGTTAGCATCGCCAAAAATTGATGCACCGGTTTGTTCTTTCTTTTGGATGATACCTAGGAATTCATACATCCGCTCTCCTTTATGTTAAATTATACATAAAATTATAAGTAATATTTTTCGCCATTTTATACATAATTTTTACAAAATGGCGAAAAATATTTTTTAAAATCCACTTACAAAATTGCTTTTTGTAAGCAAATAAACAAAACAAAAAGGAGTAAAAGATGGCTTTTATGAGAGAAGGTATCTTAGATAGTAGCGTTGCGTGGGGAACGCAGTTTGACTTTGAGAGGCGTATTAAAACTATTGGTTTTCAAATGACGCCTTTTTATAGTCTTATTTCAGTTGCGGCTCCGGCTGCAACTAATATTGATATTAGCGAGGGGCATGCGTGGTTTTTTGACAAAGTGCCTGAGGGCAATATAGACGCAGCTTATGGCGAAGGTAGCGAACCAGCGGAGCTAAAATCTTGGCATGGTGAAAAGCTAAGAAATCACTATCAAATAGTAAAAACTACTTATGGTGTAACAAACACACAAAGCAAAGCAACGCTAATTGATGGGCAAAATAAACTAGCGTATCAAAAGAAACAAGCGATTTTAGAGCACAAAATCAGCCTAGAGAAAATCCTACTAAGCGATCAAGCAGCACAGGCTAGAACTGAAGGCAATCAAATGGTGGGCAAATGCGGTGGAATAAAAAGCTTTTTGGATACAAACAACACTATTGATGCTGGCGGGGCGGCTTTGGACTGGGATATTTTAAGAGATATTCTAAAAATCGGCTTTTTAAAAGGTGGTAGTCCATTTACTCATCTAATGATGGGCGATAAACAAAAGGACGCTTTGGATAAGTTCTTTATGGATAAAAAGGGATATTTTAATCAACAAGTAAAGATTGAAGATAATATCACTAGAATTTTCCAAACTCCGTATGGAAATAATATCGCAATTATCCTAAATCCATATCTAGCTGATGATGAAGTCTTGGCACTAAAACCAGCTGATATATATAAAGTAAACTGGCGTGCTATGCATGAGCGTGATATACCTACTAGCAAGGATGCTAAAATCATGGAAATCATCAGCGAATTTACTCTAAGAGTATCAACACCATTTAGTTTAGCACAAATCAAAAACCTAAAAATTGACTAAAGGGGCTAGTATGGATTTACTCTATATAGGCGATGTAAAATCAAAATATGAGAGCATCTCAACATTTAGCGATGCTAGTGGCAAAGACTACTCGCTTTTAGGTGGCGATGTGGGTGAAGCGGTGGTGTATAGCCTAGCAAGAAATCTGCTGTTTTGTATGAATAAAAAGCTATTTATCGCAAATGGTGGGGATACTACGCCACATGATTTAGCTAGTATTTTAAAAGCAGTGGCTACTAGCAGTGGGGCAAGTAGTGCTGAACTACTAGCTAAAATTGCCGAGCTTGAAGCAGTACTTGCGAATGCTGGAAATGATAATGCCTTGCTAGCACAAATCACTAATCTAAACGCTCAAATAGAGAGTTTAAATAATGAAAAGACTACTTTAGGTGGTCAGCTAGCTAGCTTAAGGCAGCAGCTAGCAAACGCTCAAAGTGGTAGCGTGGATGCAGCAGCATTTCACACGCAAATTGATCTGTTAGAAAGACAGCTTGCTGATAAGGTGCGAATAGCAGAAGAGTTAAGGGTAGAGCTTGAAAAGCTAAATGCTAGTAATGTGCGAAGCGATGATGATGCTAGCCGCAGGCGTGATGAAGGTGTGGGGGCGAAAATCTTTTTAGGCTTTATAGCTGAGGGTGCTAGTATAAATACTAGTGATGATTTAATCCCGCTAAATATCATTTATGGCGATACTAAAAGCTTTGTGTGGGAAAATGTGGATGCGATAAATCAAAAAATCGTAGTGGCGTATCCTGCTGGCTTTGGCGAGCTAGAATCTATAAATGATAGGAATGGGCTTGATTTAATCAATTCGTTTCTTACAAACAATGCATCCTTTCCGAGTTTTGCAAATTCAAGGAACCCGCGAAGGCCGACAACGCCCAAAGCTTCCGTTGCGTTAAGGTTAATTTGTTCCGGTTTAATCGTCGAGTAAATAATCATG
>CALEHZ010000019.1 GCA_937875715.1 uncultured Campylobacter sp.
GCCCTCTATCGCCAAAGCTGGCTCTAAGTATTTTTTATCCTCAGCGGGACCATTATAGCTATTTGGCTCGTAGAATACGCCGCTTTCTACATTGTAAATGCCTGTGTTCATAGAACCGCCACGGTAGTAGTTATTTACTTCTACAATAGGGCGATTAACTTCTAGTTGTTGGTAGTGCACGCCTAGGCGGTAGCGCTGTGCGTCTGGATAGCTAAAAGTGCGAGCTTGTAGCATTCTATCTGGACTTATGCCGATGCCTGGGACTATGTTGCTTGGGCTAAATGCGGCTTGTTCTACTTCGTTAAAGTAGTTTTTAGGGTTTTTATTTAGAGTCATTACGCCAACTGGAATTAGTGGATAGTCTTTGTGTGACCATGTTTTTGTTAGATCAAATGGATTAAATGGACATTTTTTGGCTTGTTCTTCTGTCATGATTTGGATTTTAAAATCCCATTTTGGAAAATCGCCTTTTTCAATGCTTTCATATAGATCTCTTTGGTGGCTCTCACGGCACTTACCGATAAGCTCGGCAGCTTCTTTGTTTGTTAGGTTTTTGATACCTTGGCGAGTTTTAAAGTGGAACTTAACCCAAAATCTCTCGCCCTTGTCATTTATAAGGCTATAAGTGTGAGAACCAAAGCCGTGCATGTGGCGGTAGCTAGCTGGAATTCCACGGTCACTCATTAGTATCATTACTTGGTGCATAGTCTCAGGATTTAAGCTCCAAAAGTCCCATGCAGCGTTGTTTGAGCGAAGGTTTGTGCGTGGGTCTCTTTTTTGTGAGTGGATAAAATCAGGGAATTTAAATCCATCTCTAATAAAAAATGTTGGAGTGTTATTTCCCACTAAATCCCAGTTGCCTTCTTTTGTATAAAACTTAATCGCAAATCCACGAACATCACGCTCAGCGTCCGCTGCGCCCATCTCGCCAGCTACTGTTGAAAAGCGTAGAAATAATTTAGTTTTCTCGCCTTTTTGAAACAAACTTGCTTTTGTGTATTTGCTGATATCCTCTGTGATTTCTAGCTCGCCGTATGCGCCTGAGCCTTTTGCGTGGACTGTGCGCTCTGGAATGCGTTCTCTATTTTGAAATGCTAGTTTTTCAAGTAGCATATAGTCTTGAAGTAATACTGGACCTCTAGCACCTGCTGTAAGGCTGTTTTGGTTATCGCCGATTGGATTACCGCTTGCTGTGTTTAAGATTTTACTCATCTTTTTCTCCT
>CALEHZ010000020.1 GCA_937875715.1 uncultured Campylobacter sp.
TTTGTAAAACCACACCATACGCTCATCATCTGGGCTAAATTTAGAAAAATCGCTTTGTAATCACAAAAAACTGAATTTTATAAAATTCAAATATTTCATAAAATTCAGAGCTGAATTTTATGAATTTTTAAAAAATTCAAGCACTAATTTTACTTTTTATTGGACGAATTTTTTATACTCGCCATAGCCTTTTTCATCCATTTCTTCAAATGGTATGAACTCCAAGGAAACTCCATTTATACAGTATCTTAGTCCGCCTTTGTCCTTTGGACCATCATCAAAAACATGTCCTAAATGTGCGCCACCAAGCTTACTTGTAACTTCAATTCTACTCATGCCGTGGCTAAAATCCCTTGTGTATTTGAGCACCTCTTCATCAATTGGCTTTGAAAAGCTAGGCCAGCCGCAACCTGAATCAAACTTATCCGTGCTTGAAAATAGCGGTTTTTTCGTAGTTACATCTACATAAATGCCTTTTTTGAAGTTTTTATCAAGCTCGCTTGAAAAAGCCCTTTCAGTGGCTTTATTTTGCGTTACTTCATACGCTAGTGGGCTTAGCATGGTTTTTAGCTCGTCCTTGCTTGGCACCTTAAAGGCGCTATCGTTATTAAGCGGCTTGCTAGCAAGATTTAAATCAATATGGCAATATCCATTTGGATTTTTGTCCAAATACTTTTGATGATAGTCCTCTGCTACGATAAAATGGGCAAGCGGAAGGATTTCAACAGCGATTTTTTTATTCTTATCTTGTTCTTGCTTTTTTTCAAAAAATTCAGCGATTTTTTGCTGCTGGGCTTCGTTTGTAAAATACACACCGCTGCGGTATTGACGGCCGACATCATTTCCTTGTTTATTTACGCTATATGGATCAATCACACGCCAAAAGTGCGCCAAAACATCATTTAAGCTAAGTTCATTTTCATCAAAAACTAGCTTTAAGGTCTCGGCGTGGTCAGTTTTTTTAAGACTTTGATAGTCTGTAACTTCGCTATTTCCATTTGCGTAGCCAACTTGCGTTTGTTTTACGCCTTTTATGCGCTCAAAATATCCTTCTAAGCCCCAAAAACAGCCGCCAGCTAAATAAATCTCACTCATTTTCTCCCCATTCTCTGCACTAAAAGCTAGAGTTGCAATAAGCGCAATAATAAGCCTTTTAAACATTTTTTATCCTTTTAAAAAAGGCTGAATTTATCATAAAAAAGTAAATTATTTTTATATAACTTTAGCTAAGATTTTATTATTTCTGGCTCGCCAAAAAGTGAGTTTAGCTCGATTATACTAGCATTTGTTTGAGAATATGACTTTGAATTTTCTGCTTTTGGTACTGGTGCTAATTCTGGTGCTAATTCTTGCGCTGATTCTTGTGGCAGAGTTGAATTTTTTGAATTTTCTAAAATCTGTGAATTTTCTGGATTTTGCGAATTTACATCCATTTGCTCAGTGTTTTGTATGATTTTTTCTAGCATCGCTTCTGCTTTTATAGGCTCTTGCTTTTTAATTTTAATCTTATCTACGCCAAAGGCCTTAAAAGTAGTTTCTCTTATGAATTTAGAATTATTTTTTAGTTTTTGTGCATCCATTCCTTGTGCTTTTGAAAGCAGTGTGATCTGCTCTCCATCAAAACTAATAAATTCAATAAAATTATCAAAAAGTTTGCCAAGGTCAAAACTACGCTCATAAATGAAATTTAAAAAATTCTTATATTTTTGCTCATTATTTAGCGAATTTTGGCTATTTGGTTCACTTTGATTGGCTGAATTTTTTAACTCATTATTTTGTGTGCTTGAAATTTGTGTCTTTTGAATAGGATTTTGGTTATTGTGTGTGCTAAAATTTTGGCTTGTAAAGTTTTGAGACGCAAAATTTTTAGGCTCAAAAAATTCATTTTGCGGCTTTAAAACAAAACATTCTTTCATCTCAAACAGCGTGATATAAAGCACAAAAGCAGGATCGCTCCCACCGCCAAGCATATTTTTTGCCTCACTTAAAATCTTAAAAAATCGCTCAAAAATAAGCAGAGAAAAAGACGGACTTTTTGAGATGAATTTTTCTTTTAAATTTTCTATAAGCTCATTTATAATCATCTCAGCGTCATTTGCAGCAAGATTTTTGATAAGCTCGCAAAGCTCTTCATTGCTGCCACGAGTGGTTATATTTAGAATTTCTTCAATCTTGCTTGGATCTAAAATTCCAAGCATCTCAGTAACAGCAGATGTAGTGATATTTGCGTTACAAGTGATTATTGCTTGGTCTAGCAAGGTTAGAGTATCACGCAGGCTACCAGAGCCAGAACGTGCTAAAATGCGCAGAGCATCAGTTTCAAAGCTTATATTTTCTTTGGCTAGAATTTCTTCAAGATGCTTTAAGATAAGCTCTGGTGAAATTGCCTTAAAGCGAAAGTGCTGTGTGCGTGATAAAATCGTAGCTGGCAGTTTCAATGGATCAGTTGTGGCTAAAATGAATTTTATATAAGCAGGAGGCTCTTCAAGTGTCTTTAAAAAGGCATTTGAGGCCTCTTTTGTAAGCATGTGAGCTTCATCAATGATAAAAATCTTAAAGCGACCTGAAACTGGGCTGTAGCGAGTTTGCTCATTTAAGTCCCTGATATCTTCGATTTTTCGGTGGCTTGCGGCGTCCATTTCAATGATATCAATGTGGCGGCCTTCGTTTGCAGCTACGCAAGATTCACAAACTTCACAAGCATGCGAGCTTATGCCACGCTCACAAAGCAAATTTTTAGCAAAAATGCGAGCAGAGCTTGTCTTTCCGCTACCACGAAGACCAGAAAAAAGATAAGCATGACCAAGTCTGCCACTATCAAGCGCAGAAATTAAGTTTTCTTTTATCGCATCTTGACCGATGAGCTCGTAAAAGCTTTTTGGGCGGTATTTTAAGGCTAATGCTTGCATTTTTTCTACTTATTTATGATATTTAAAAACTCTTCATTATTCTTAGTTTTACTCATTTTTGGATACAAGAATTTTAATGCTTCTGTATCATCCATGCTTGCTATTGCGTTTCTTATAGCCCAAATTCTAGCTAGATTTTCTGGGCTTATTAAAAGCTCGTCTTTTCTAGTGCCTGATTTTAGAATATTTAGAGCTGGGTAAATTCTGCGGTCGCTAATAGAGCGATCAAGCACCATTTCGCTATTTCCTGTGCCTTTAAACTCTTCAAATATCACATCATCCATGCGAGAACCAGTATCTATTAGAGCAGTTGCCACGATAGTAAGTGAACCACCATCTTCAATATTTCTAGCTGCGCCAAAAAAGCGTTTTGGCTTGTGAAGAGCGTTTGCATCCACACCACCACTTAGCACTTTGCCACTGCTTGGAGTGGCTGTGTTATACGCGCGCGCTAGGCGAGTGATACTATCAAGCAAAATTACTACATCTTTTCCCATTTCAACCATACGCTTTGCTTTTTCTATTACAAGTTCTGCAACTCGCACGTGATTTAGTGCTGGCATATCAAAAGTAGAGCTAAACACCTCTCCGTGCACGCTGCGCTGCATATCAGTTACTTCTTCTGGGCGTTCATCTACAAGTAGCACGATAAGCTGCGTCTCAGGATGATTTCTAGTAATTCCTTGTGCTAGTTCTTTCATAAGCTCAGTTTTACCTGTGCGAGGCGGCGCTACAATTAGAGCTCTTTGTCCCTTGCCAATAGGCGTAAATAGATCAAGCACACGGCCTGTTAAGCGAAGTGGGTCGTATTCAAGCTTTAGCTGCTCAGTTGGGAAAATCGGCGTTAAGTTATCAAATAATGGTCTTTGCTTTGCTTCATTTATACTTTTATAGTTTATTGCTTCTATTTTAAGCAAAGCATAGTATTTTTCGCCTTCTCTTGGTTCTCGCACTTGTCCAGTTATAATATCTCCCACGCGAAGGGCGAATTTTTTGATTTGAGAGAGGCTTACGTAAGTGTCATTTTGACTATCGCTAAAATTGCCCTCAATTGCCCTTAAAAAGCCAAAGCCATCAGGCACGATGTCTAAAATACCGGTAAATAAAATATATCCGCCTTGCTTAGTTTGCGCTTTTAAAACCTCAAAAATCAGCTCTGTGCGGCGAAATTCTTGCGGATTTTCTATTGACATTTGCTCAGCGATTTTAATGAGCTTTTCAAGCTCCATTTCACGCAGCTGCTCAATGGTATAACCATCTACTGGCGTATGCGTTTGGGCATGAACCTTTTTTGTCCTTGTTTGCTGCTCTGCCTGTTGGTTGTTTTGGGAATTTTCCATAAATTACCTTTTTTGGATTTGAATAATGAAATTAAAATGAATTGCGAAATTATAGCCGATAATTCTTAAACCCCCTTTAATTTTTTAAAAATTTTGAATTTTTAAAAAATTCAGCATTTTTAAAGTGCTTTAATAATATAGTAATAAATTTTAAATTTTATTTTTGGAGTAAAAATGGGCAAAAAGCCAGCCTTTCTTTTTTGTTGCGTGCTTGCTTTTGCCTCTAATGAGCTTGATTTGGAGCAAGAATTTCTTGCTAATGCTGGTGTGAGCACTGCTCAAAATGTCTCAGTAAAGTTGATGGATGATGATATTTTAAAAAGCTGTGATTTGCTAGCTAAACTTAGCCAAAATGATGAAAATATGGATCATACAAAGGTTTATGAGCTTTATAATAATGCTTGTAAAAATGATGATTATCATGCTTGTTATTGCCTTGGTGGGATGTATGAGTTTGTAGATCTTCTAGGCAATGACCTTAAAAAGGCCTTTGAGCTATATACCAAAGCCTGCGATGGGCAAAATAATTTAGGTTGTAAAAATGCGATGAAATTGCAATACGGAATAAAATTCTAAAAAATTCAGCTGTTTATTGACACTGCGGCAAGTGAATTTTATAAAAGTGAATTTTATAAAAATGAATTTTTTAAAAGTGAATTTTATAAAATCACAACTTCTTCTTCTAGTTTTATGCCAAAGCTCTCAAATACACGCTTTTTGGCTAGATTTATAAGAGCCAAAGCGTCATCAAAAGAAGCGCCGCCGCAGTTTATCAAAAAATTTGCGTGCTTGCTTGAAAACTCACAACCACCGATTTTAAAGCCCTTTAAGCCCACAGCTTCTATAAGCCTGCCAGCACTATCACCACTTGGATTTTTAAAGGTTGAGCCAAAGCTAGCACCTTTTGGCTGGTTTTTTCTAGCCTCATCAAAGGCTTTTACAAGCCCTTCATCAAAGCCTTTTTCCACTCTAAAACTAGCGCCAAAAATCACGCCTTTTATATCACTTTTTCTGTATTCAAAGCCGCAGTTTTGACGGCTTACAAATCCACCAGAGCTCAAAACCGAGACTAAATAATCGCTAATTGAAGCGCCTTTTAGCCCAGCATTCATTTTAAGCAGCCCACCAAGGCAGCCAGGCACAGAAGCACAGAGCTCAAAGCCCTTTATATCGTGCTTTTTAGAAAATTCAAAAATCTTTCTAGCAGGCGTTTTAGCCCCTATATGAAACAAGCCATTTTCTATATAAATATAATCAAAATTCTCGCCTAAAATGCCTAGTTTTGGGGCGTTTTGGCTTACTAGCAGATTACAGGCTTTGCCCACAACCACGCCATCAAAGTCGCAAACCTCATCAAGCACGGCTACATCGTGCGTAGCACCGATTTTAACAGAGCTGTATTTAGAAAAATCAATAATCATTGTATGAAAGTAGGTATTCTATTTAGCACGCCACGTGTAAAATCCATCATTTCATTCATCATCCACGGCATCAAAAAGATTAGCACCACGACCACGAGCAAGATTTTTGGCACAAAGCTTAGTGTCATTTCGTTTATCTGCGTGGTGGCTTGAAAAATGCTGATTAAAAGTCCAGCAATTAGACCGCTTAAAAGCATCGGCAACGCCAGTAATAGCGCTATTTTAAAGGTTTCAACTCCAAGTCCTACTAAATCACTTTGCATTAGTTTTTCCTTAATTCTTCGTATTCTTTTGGGATTAGATTATCTCGTGCTTTAATGAGGCGTGGATAAAGCCCATGAGTGTATCCAAGCTCAAAAAACTTATCTAGCCCGTCAAGCTGAGCCTCACTCATTTCCACGCTTTCATCATTTGCGTAAAGTTCTAAATATTTTGCTAGCTTTTTATCATCCACACGAACTAGATTTTTTTGTATTAAAATCTTGCTAAGCTCGCCTTTGCGCTCTCTTGCTACTTTTACAGCTTTTTTAAGGATATTTTGAACTTGGCACGCATCGCCAAGTGGCAGCGAGCGACGAAGTGCCATACCACCAAGCGGCAGTGGCAAATCCCCACCGCTTAACTGCTGCCAAATATCCCAAATCTCACGCTCCACCTCTAGCTCATCGCTAAAGTCCAAAATGCTCTCATGTATTAGCACGCCAGCATCCACCACGCCACTTAAAACAGCATTTTCAATATCCAAAAAATTCATATAGGTTATTCGTGCCTGCGGATAGGCGATGCGAAAAAGTAGGGCATTGCTAGTGTGTTCGCCGCTTAAAGCCACCTTAAAATTACGCTTTAAAGTGTGATTTTTGCGTTTAATCAGCTTTGGCCCATAGCCATTGCCAAAGCTAACCGCAGTATCTAAAAGTGCGTAGTCATCGCACACAAAAGGATAAAGCCCAAAGCTAATGGCGCAAGCATCATAAAGGCCGTTTATTGTGGCAAGATTAAGCGTTTGTATATCATCAGCTTTTGCGCTAAATTTTAGATTTTTAGTATCTATCCAGCCAAGATTTATCGCTTCATACATGAATATATCATCAGCATCAGGACTGTGTGCTACGCTAATATTTTTTATAAAATTCATTTTTTGCCTAGAAAATTTTTGCGTGATTTTATAAAAAATTCACTTAAATAATGAAATATTTTTTAAAAAATGACTGAATTTTATAAAATTCAGTGCTGAATTTTTTACAACGTCTAGCTGGGTGAATTTTATAAAATTCACTTTCGTAGCAGTGAATTTGCCTGAGTTTTATAAAATTCAAAACTGAATTTTATAAAAAGCCCTTAAGCTCGCTAATTAGCTCATTTGCGATTTTATTCATATCAAAATCATCTGCTCTTTTTAGCGCTTTCGCCTTATAAAATTCACGCAAATTTGGCTCATCAAGCACACGTTGCATTGCTTTTTGGCTTTTGTTTAAATCATCAACAGGCACCAAAATGCCGTATTCATCATCTCCAATTAGCTCTTTTGCGCCGCTTTTATGCTCGCTAGAAATCACAAGCGCCCCACACGCCATAGCCTCAATTAAAACATTTGCAAAGCCCTCAAAGCGTGATAAAAACACAAACGCTTCGCATCTAGCCATAAATTTATAAGGATTTTTATTAAAGCCAAGCAAATACACACTATTTTCAAGTCCAAGCTCGCTAATGACACTTTTAAGATGCTTTTCTAAAACGCCGGTGCCCAAAATCACAAGCTTTGGCAAGTTTGAATTTTTTAGCCCCGCATAAGCACGGATTAAAAGCTCGTGATTTTTGCCCTCATCAAGTCTGCCAACACTTAGAAAAAAACGCTCATTTTCAAGCTCTGAAATGCCCAAATCATGGGCTGCCAAATGCTTGATTTTTTCTAAATTCAAAGCATTGTAAAGCACACGCATTTTTTTCTCGCTAATGCCGTAATTATCGCGCAAATCAAGCAGCGCACCGCTGCTATTTGGATAGATAAAATCAGCCCTTACATAAAGCTTTTTAATCAAAAATTTATTTACAAGCCCCTTAATTCCAGCGTTTTTATAAATTAGACTTGGTGTTGAGCGTTCGCTGAAAATAAAAGCACCCCTTAGCCCAAAAATACGTGCTAAAGCTGCTATATAACAAGGCCTGTTCATAAAAACAAAATGTATATCAATGCCTAAATTTTCACATAATTTTTTATATTTTAAAGCTAGAAGCGGAATTTTTAAAAGCTTTAAAATGCCGTTTTCAAAAGGCGCTGAATTTTCTAAAAGATGGATTTTAACATTATTTGGTAGCTCGTAATCCACACGTGAGTTTTGTAAAATCAAATGAATCTCAAAGCCAGAGGCTAAAAAGCTTAAAAGATTGCTTATCACACGCTCTGCGCCGCCTCCGCCCATAGAATAAATAAAAACGCTCATTTTTTTCATTTTGCTAGCTCCAGCCATTTTTTTGCTATATTTTGGGCTTTAAAATTTTCGCATTTTGTCCTTGCATTTGTTAGTATTTCATCACTTGCGCTCATGGCTTTTTTGATGGTGCAGGCTAAATTTTCTGCTGTAAAATCTTTGCTTAAAAAGCCATCAATTTCGTCTTTTATCAGCTCATTAGCGCCGAGCGTTGGCGTAGCTACTCTAATGCAATCAAAAAACAAACTCTCAATCAAAACCATTGGCAAGCCTTCTGAAATAGAGCTTGAAACGATGATTTTAGCAGACTTATAATGCTCATCTACATTTTTTACATTGCCCAAAAAATTCACATTTAGCCCTAGATTTTTTGCTATTTGTT
>CALEHZ010000021.1 GCA_937875715.1 uncultured Campylobacter sp.
TAAATAAGCTAAAATTCTAGAATTTAAACAAAAGGATATAAAAAATGAAAAAAATCTTTTTGCTGATTTTGCTTACTTTTGGTTTATTAAACGCGCTTGCTGTGCCGCCAAGGGCAAAGGACTACTATGTAAATGACACAGCAGGTCTGCTAAGCAGTGAAACCAAAAAGCATATAATAAAAATCAATGATAAACTATACAAGCTAACCGGCGCGCAAGTCGTGGTGGTAACGATACCAAGCCTTGAGGGCGAGAGCGTGGAGGAGTTTGCCACAAAATTATTTAACGCTTATGGTATCGGCGATAAAAAGAAAAATAACGGCGTTTTGATGCTACTAGCCAAAAACGAAAGGTTCTTTCGCATAGAAACAGGGCTGGGCGCAGAGGGGTTTTTGCCTGATGCCAAAACAGGCAGAATACAAGATCAATATATAATCCCCCACCTCAAAAAAAACAAGTGGAATAAAGGCATAATAAGCGGCTTTAATGAGATCGTGAGGGTCATAGCCAGCGAGTATCAAATAAGCATAGATGGACTATTTGAGGACTTTAAGTATATAGATGACAAGGCTGCGTGGCTAAAAGGCGATGAGCAAGACTTCATAGAAGCGATCTCAGCCAAGCTAAAAAGGCTAACTGGCAAGGAGCTAATCATCGCTACTTCAAGCACAGAGGCAAATGCCACGGCGATCACGAGCAAACTCGCCGAACAAAACAAAAACGCAGTAACCATGGCAATCACGCTAGTAGGCAGACAGATCCACGCTAGTATAAAAGGCGGCGCAGAGCTACCACAAATGCCAAGCGTATTTGGCGCTGGAATTGTGCAAAATCATGTGATGGATGAGTTTAAAAAAGATAGAGCCTTAGGCGTGATGAGTGGGGCAAATGCTATCATAAGGGGGCTTGAGAAGGATTTGGGTATCAAGCTAATCGATGAAATGCCAAGGCTAAATGAGGGCGAGTTTGTGCTGGATTTGGCTGGGTTTTTGAGCGCTGAAACAAAGGCAAATATAGAGCAAAAAGGCGCCGAGCTCTACGCCAAAACTGGCAAAAAGGTGGCGATCGCTACTTCTAGCGATTTTGTCTTGCCATATAAAAATAGCAAAAACTCAAACTGGCAGATGATGGATGAGGTCTTTGGCAAAAATGAGCTTGATGCGCTTATTTTGGTGCCTTTTTATGATGAGAAGTTTGATGTCTTTGTAAAGACAAAAAATGGATTTAGAAAAGAAAGTAGCTTTTTGAGCGCAAGTGCGATGTATAACTACGACATAAAGCCTAATTTAAATGATTTAAATAAGGGCATTAGCGAGGTTTACGAGCGGGTGTATTCGCAGATAAATGAAAACTATAATGCTGATTATTTAGTGCCAAAAGAGGCTAGGTGGGGCTTTTTGGTGGCGATGTTTTATATTTATTTTTATTTTGCTTATACTAGTAGAAAAAAGCTGCAAGCGCAAAGCAAAGAAAGCACTGATTATAGCGTGCAAAACCGCCTTGCGTGGCTGTTTGCTTTGGATTTTGTGTGGGCGATTGCTTATTATGCTTTCTTTGGGCAGATTGATGAGGGTGGCGGTATCGCGGTGGCGGTGATAAACTTCGCGCTGATAATGTGGGCGATGATGGCTGATAAGACTGATAAGCCTGGCGGTAGCAGATATACGCCACCTAGCAGATATCGTGGGGGCTCTGGGTCTCGCTCTCGTGGGTCGTATCGTAGCGGCGGTGGGGGACGCTCTGGCGGTGGAGGGAGTTCACGGCGATTTTAATATATTTAATAAGGCTCAGCTTGTGGGCGCTTTTTTGCCTTTTTGGCACAGGGCAGCCCAGCACCTTATGTGAAATATTTTCGCCGTTTTTCTACGGCTAACGCCTTAAAAAATTCGGCGAAAATTTTCACAAACGCTACCGCTACGGTGCCCCACGGCTAGCCCTGCGCCAAAAAAACAAAAAATCGCCACACAATCTTAGAGCCTTTAAACGCTCTACCGCTGGGCGAAATTCTAAAATTCCAAATTCTAGAATTTAAGCTTTTGAAATTCTAGAATTCGCCCCTGTGTCATCCCCCGACTTGATAGGGGGATCTCACTAGAAATTCTAGAATTTAGAGATTGCCCGGTTAAACCGGGCAATGACACAGGATTAAGCCTGGCAATGACTGCGTGGGGCGAAATTCTAGAATTTAGAAATTTCGCATAAATTAGCTAAAATTCCAAAATCTCAAAATCAAAAGGACAAAAATGAAAATGCTAAAAGGTATTTTGAAGATTTATATCATCACGACTTTGGTGTATTTGGGTTTGTGGTGTTTGGCTGTGGGGATTGGCTTTGTAGAGCAAAAGCTAAACGAGCTTACGATAGACATAGTCCCACCTGGCGCAAATATCTTTGTCAATGACACGGCAAATCTGCTAAGTAGCGATACCGAAAAATACATCACAAAGATAAACGACGCCCTAGCCCCCACCGGCGCACAAGTCGTAGTGGTGACTATCAAAAGCCTAAATGGCGCTAGTTTAGAAGACTACGCCACGGCGTTATTTAATAGCTACGGCATCGGCGATAAAACCAAAAATAACGGCGTTTTGTTTCTCTTAGCCTTGGAGGATAGGGCTTCACGCATAGAGGTGGGGCTTGGCTTAGAGGGAGTTTTGAGCGATGGCAAGACAGGGCGGATACAAGATAAATACATGATACCGCATTTCAGGGCTGATAGCTGGGATGAGGGGATTTTAGGCGGATTTAACGCCGTGGTAAGTGAAATCGCTGCTGAGTATAAGATAAATATAGAGGGCTTTGGCGAAAATTCTGCTAAAAATTATACTCAAAATTATACTCAAAATTTTGCCGAGCAAAATGCCACTACCAAAAACGCAGAACAAAACGCCACCGCTAAAAACTATGAGCCTGACCCCTTTGAGGAGTTTGTAGAGCAAAATTACACTTATATCATCATTACTTTATCGCTTTTTAATATCCTCGTGGCGCTTTTTCTTAGAGCGATAAGGAAAGAAAAAATCGCCAAACTTCAAAAAGAAGTGGATGAAAGGGAAAAAATCATAAAAAAATGGCGAGAAAACGGTCAAAAGGGCGCTTTGCCAAAGTGGGCGCCTATAAAAGAGCCTGCTTCGCTGCTTGCAAGCAGTATTTTTGCCGTGATTTATGTGTTTATCAATCCATTTGCGTATATTGTGCTAGGGGCTTTGGGCGATGATGAGGGCTGGATTTTTCTTATTATGGTGGTAAATTTGGCGATTTTTGTAGTCATTGTGCCTACGCTAATCCGCAAATACAATGACAATGGCAGTGTGCGAAGAAGTAGCTCTGGCAGAGGTGGCGGCTCTCGTAGCTATGGTGGGGGACGCTCTGGCGGTGGAGGGAGTTCACGGCGATTTTAGCGCCTCGCCTCGCACGCCTATTTTGCTACGCAACCCGCTGGGTGCGACGAAAGTTCGCTCGTGCTTCGTCTTCGACGCACGCTAAGTGCGTCTCATTCGCACTCGCTCACTTTCGCCACACTAGACGCACGATGCTTTGGCTTATGTCTTTTACACATAAATTCTAGAATTTACCTTTGTGTCATCCCCCGACTTGATCGGAGGTTCTCTAAATTCTAGAATTTAATAGACATCAGCCCTGCGCCAAAAAAAAACAAAAAATCGCCACACAATCTTAGAGCCTTATATTGCGTGCGAAATTCTAGAATTCGCAGTCATTGCGAGATTTTAGCGTAGCTAAAATCGTGGCAATCTCGTGCTTTTCAATGAGATTGCTCCCTTTGCTTACGCTCCCTCGCAATGACTGCGTGGTGGCGAAATTCTAGAATTTAAACTTTTAAGATTAAATTTTATACAATTCAAAGTGTAATTATATTTTGGAATTCTAAAAAGGAGCGAAAATGAAAAAAATCTTTTTAATCTTAGTTTGCGCAGCAAGTGTTTTTGGGGCTCAAAAGGGCGTATATAGAGGCACTGGGGAGCTTAGCGTGGCTGTGTTTGATGGACAAAAAACGCAGTGGTATGAGCTAAAAAGCCCAGAGACGGACTACCAAAAATTAGGAGACATCCAAATCGGCAGTGTGATTGAGTTTGAGAGCGAGGGCGAGGGCGAGGGCAAAAAGGCCTTTAATATAAAGCAAATCGCGCCTAGAAGCGAGAGGGCTGAGCTT
>CALEHZ010000022.1 GCA_937875715.1 uncultured Campylobacter sp.
AAAAATTAAAAAAATATTTAAAAAGTATTTGAATTTTAAGATTTTTAGAATTTTTTTAAGTATAATATTTAAAAATCTTTATTAGGGGATATAAAATGAAGAAGTTTTTAAATTTTACCTTTATAGCTGCTTTGGGCTTAGCGGGTTGTGTTGGGTTTGATCCAGATTATCGCAAGGTTCATTTTTTGGATAGCAAACCTTATTATATTCCACAAGATAGTAGATTTTATCTAGTTAAAGAAAGTGACATAGGCGCAAAGCTAAATGAAGCTGGCATAAACTGCGATGCTGTGCTGTGGGTAGCAGAAGAAGAAATGACAAAGCATCCGCAGCTCACACCAGAGCTAATCCGTGAGCTTTATAGCCAAAACAAACTAGGCTGCGCAAATCCAATGAGCCAAGATGAGCTAGAATACATAAAACACAAAGAATTCCTAGAACAGCAAGAGTGGCAAAGACAGCAAGAGCAGTGGCAAAGAGAAAGGGAAATGAGAGAGTTTGAGCGGCTAGAGCGTGAGCGAATGGACAGAGAAGATAAAAGATTTGATAAAATGCGACTTGATAGAATGATTATTGAAAATCAGCAAATGTTGGAAAATATGCGTAAGAAATAATTATTATTGAAAATGACGGCAAATTTGCTATTGCTAATAAAAACACTAATAAAAAAGGATTAAAAATGCTAAAAAAGGCTATTGAAAGCAAGGCTTGGAGCATTACTATAACTTCAATTATTCTTTTTAATGCTGCGATTTTGGGGCTTGATACCTCGCCATTTTTAAGGCAAAATTTTGGCTCTATTCTTGCTTTTTTAGACCACGCTTGTCTTGTGATTTTTACTATTGAGCTACTTTTAAGAATATTTTGCTACCGTGTGCGCTTTTTTACAAATGATGAAAAATGGTGGAATATTTTTGACTTTGTGATTATCGCAGTTAGCATTTTTGCGGTGGAATACTCTGTGCTTAGAGCGCTTAGAATTTTACGGGTTTTAAGGCTGCTTTCAGCTGTGCCATCAATCCGCCTTGTCACTGATGCGGTGCTTCGCACAATACCTGCTATGCTTAGTATCGCCGCACTTTTGGGCGTGTTTTTTTATGTTTATGCTGTGCTTTGTGTGAATTTTTTTAGCCAAAATTTCCCTGAGTGGTTTGGAAATATTCCAAGGGCTTTGTATTCTTTATTTCAAATAATGACACTTGAGAGCTGGAGCATGGGAATTGCAAGACCTGTAATGGAGGTCTATCCATATGCGTGGATAGTTTTTGTAAGCTTTATTGTGATTGTGGGAATGGTGGCGCTAAATCTCGTTGTAGGCGTCATTGTAAATAGCTTAAATGAAATCTCAAATGGTGGCTCAAATAGTGATAAAAAAGAGTGAATTTTATAAAATTCACTTTGAATTTTTTGGCTCAGTGACACTGCGGCGAATTTTATAAAATTCAAAAGAGATTGCCACGATTTTTACTTCGTAAAAATCTCGCAATAACGGAAAACTAGTCACCCAGAGTGAGCGACAGCAAAGGGAGCAATCTCGTGCCACCTTCGTCATTGCGAGGCTTGCGAAGCAAAGGGAGCAATCCCGTGCTGTTTTTATAAAATTCATAAAAT
>CALEHZ010000023.1 GCA_937875715.1 uncultured Campylobacter sp.
TTTTAAAAAATTCAAAATAAAAAAGCATTTGTTAGAAAATTCAAGCTTGAATTTTCTAACAAATTAGTAAGAATTATTGCTTTAATTGTAAAAGCGTATTTAGCATGTTATCACTTGTGGTGATTGTTTTTGAGTTTGCTTGGTAGCCTCTTTGGACGACTATTAGCTGTGTAAAGGCACGGCTAAGATCCACATTTGACATTTCTACGGTGCTTGCATTTATTTTACCGCGACTTCCTGTGGCTGCTGCGCCGATTACTGGGCCGCCTGAGTTGGCTGTTTCGCCCCAGACATTTCCGCCAAGCTTTTCAAGTCCGTTGTTGTTTGTAAATGACGCCATCGCAACTTGAGCTAGAGCAAGGCTGTGTCCGTTTGTAAATGAGCCGATGATTTTACCGCTTTGATCGACTCTTAGTCCATTTAGTGTTCCGCCTGTGTAGCCATCTTGTTTGATATCTTCGGTGCTTGATTTGGCATCATAGCTTGTAATTCCATTAAAGCCGCCAAGGTCGCCAAAGTTCATTTCTATCGCCTGTCCAGCAGCTGAGCCGTTATTTGCTGTAAATGTAATTACGCTTGGTGAATATCCTACTAAAGCGCCGTCTGTGCCAAAGCGAATATTTCCAGTTAATACATTTTTAAAGCCAGTTGCGGCTTGATCGTCTAAAATGCCAGGCTCTGGCACTGTGATCATCAAGCTCCACTCAGTGCCGTTTTCTGGGCTGTAGCTTACTTTGCGGTATTCTACGGTGATTTCATGCTTTGAGCCTAGGCTGTCATAAATCTCAGTTGTCATAGAGTGTGTGCTCATTTTTAAAGCGCCTGTTGTTTTAGCAGTAGTCGAGCCTATGCTTAGATTTCCAGCTAAATTGCTAAAGCTATCTGCCATGCGAGAGTTAGCATTTACTAGATCTGAGCTTAGTGCTGTTACTGCTATGGTTACATTTTTATCATCTGGTCCGGTGTTAGTGTTTGCTGGTGTTTTACCTGCTGTTACTCCATCTATCTCATCGCCAGCACCTGCTGGGTCTGTAGTGCCAGCACCAGCGTCATACGTACCATAGTCATCTTCATTATATGCATCGCCGCTTGGGTTTTCTATTTGAAATTGCCCTTGTTGATTTACAGTTACTATTACGCCGTCGTTTTTGTTTTTAGCAGCACCAGCTGTAAAATTATTATTTTCATACCACATAGTTTTAGCTGTTCTTATACCAGCGGCATCTTCTTCATATGCTAAAGCATCGCCATCATAGTTTACCCATTGTCTTAGGTCTTGTTGCATAGCTTCGCGCAAATCTTCGGTGGTTTTAAATATACGGTTTGATGCATCATCATAGTCATGAGTAGTAACCCCGCCTATTGAGCTATAAGTATACTGATATGCTGTAATCACAGCAGCACTCATTTTATCAGCGCCATTTCCATCAAAATCTATTGCGTTAGTTGCGTTAGCATAAATTTTAATATTTTTTTGCATTACAGTTTCGCCTGTATTGTTTTGATTTGTAAGCATAATTTGATTACCATTTACAATAGAAGCTGCAACTCCTGTTTGACGCTGAAATTTATTTATTTCAGCTATTACTTCATTTAGACTTGAGACTGAATTTCTTATATCAATTCCATTTATATTTATATCTAGTTGAGAGTTTTCAGGCACTACTATACCAGTTGTGCCACCTTTACCTACAAAGTTTAGCTTAGCATCAGTGTAGCTTATCCATACACCTTGACCTTCTCTTAGATTTAGGGCATCGCCATTTTCATTATATACTACGCCCATATCTACGCCACGCTCTCTTAGGCGGATTTGATCTTTACTATCTAAAAATAGCTCATTATGGCTAGTGTCATTTTCTGTGCTTGTTTCAAGTTTACCATTTCTATTAAATAGCTCATTGTCTGTGACGATGCTATTGCCGTTTTTATCTAGCCAGCCGTGGTGAGAATCAAGGCTATAAATAGCTGAACTTTGAGTTCCTACATGCTCGCCTGAGTTTAGATTTCCTTTAAATATCACTTCTGAGGTAGGATTTGCCGGCATTGAAAGACCTGGTTCTATGCGGATATTTGTAACTGGCACAGTAGGGTCAATGGTGCCAGTATCCTCATCTCTCATCCAGCCTTGAACAATATAGCCGTTGCTATCGACGAAATTTCCTAGCACATCGCGTGTAAACTCACCATTTCTAGTATAATACTTAGTAAGGCCGCCATCAGGAGTAACCATAAAAAAGCCGCTACCTTGAATAGCAAGGTCGCTCCAAACATCTGTTGTTTGAAGTGAGCCTTGGCTAAAAACTTGTTGGGTTGAGACAATTTGCGTTCCAAGTCCTACTTGCATAGCGTTTTTACCGCCTAGTTCGCCCTCAGGTGCTGTTGCTGGTTTGCTTGTTTGAGAGAAAATATCAGCAAAATTTGCGCGTGAGTATTTAAAGCCCACGGTATTAACATTAGCGATGTTATCGCCTTCTACGTCCATTGCGATTTGATGTGATTGAAGGCCAGAAACGCCTGACCAAAGTGAGCGCATCATAGTTGAAGTCCTTTCTAGCTCTATGGCTAATTGATTTATTCGTTATTAGACAAGCAAAAATCGTTCCAAAATATTGAATTTTTTGGAATTTTGCTTATTAGTCTTTACTTAATGCTGGTATTACAAAAACTACCACGACAGCTACTAACATTGTAATAGATATTAAATTTGTCATTAAATTTGTCATTTTATGGCTCCTTTTGCTCATCGGCTAGTTTGTCTACTCTTTTATTTAAAATATAACTAGCATAAGTTAAAGCAATTCAATGAAGTAATAGCAATAACAAGCAAAGCAATATTTTTATTTGCTTTTGTGGTTAATTTGTCTTTTTTACCCATTTCTACTCATTTTATTTTTTTTTAAGCTAGAATTATAGCAAATATAAGCAAAATTTTGGCAAAATTGCGAACTTTAATTTTTATAAAATTCACTTTTAGGACAATAGTAAAATGAAAGTAATCAAACGCAACGGACACACAGAAGAACTAGACATTAGCAAAATCAAAAAATACACTTGTGAGGCAATAGAAGGCTTAAATAATGTAAGCCAAAGCGAACTAGAAGTAGATGCTAAAATTCAATTTCGCGATATGATAACCACAGAAGAAATACAAAAAACGCTTATTAAAACCGCAGTTGATAAAATAGATATTGACCGCCCAGACTGGACTTTTGTAGCTGCAAGGCTATTTTTATACGACCTTTATCACAAGACCACGGGATATACTGGATATAATCATTTGCGAGAGTATTTTGAGCGTGGCGAAAAGGCTGGAAGGATTTTTCTAGGGCTTAAAGACAAATACGACCTTGATGAGCTAAATGCGTATATAAAACCAGAGCGCGACCTTCAATTTACCTACCTTGGCATAAAAACGCTATATGATA
>CALEHZ010000024.1 GCA_937875715.1 uncultured Campylobacter sp.
AAACGCAAATTTCATCATTTAGCGGAAAATCAAGTTCTCCAAAATAGCCAAAATCCTTCATTGAGCACCTTTTATTTTTTCGCAATTATAAGAATTTTTATTTTAAATACTTGTTAAACAAAACCGCTTAAATAAAATTTTAAGTAAAAATTTAGTTATAATTTCAAAAGTAAAAACCGCTTTGCTTGGAGAAAATATGCGAGACTTCAGCGTTTTGCCACAAATTGATAAGATTTTGCGCCACAAAAAATTTAGAGATTTTAACAAAGGAATTCTTACCTTTATCGTTAGAAATACACTAGAAAACTTACGCAAAAATATGAATTTTATAAATCAAGATGAAATTTTCACGCTCATAGAAAATGAATATAAAAAATTTAACAAAACTAGCCTACAAAGACTAATAAACGCAACAGGAATTGTAATCCATACAAACCTTGGACGTTCTATTTTGGATGCTGAAATTTGGGACAATGTAAAGGACTTTGCTTGTGGATATTGTAATTTAGAATATGATTTAGAGAAAGGCACTAGAGGCAATCGCTATGATTATGCGGCTTTTTTGTTATCTGCACTTTTTGGCTGTGAGGATGCGCTTGTGGTAAATAATAACGCTGCGGCTGTGTTTTTGGTGCTAAATACCTTCGCAAAGGACGCTAAAACCATCGTTAGCCGTGGAGAGCTAGTAGAAATCGGCGGTTCATTTAGAATTCCAGATGTAATGAATGAGAGTGGCACAGAACTAAAAGAAGTAGGAACTACGAATAAAACGCGCTTAGAGGACTACGAAAGCGCTATTGATGAAAGCGTAAAAATGCTTTTAAAAGTTCATAAATCAAACTATGAAATTATAGGTTTTACAAGCGAAGTTAGCATAAATGAAATAGCACATTTAGCACGAAATAAAGGCATTTTAAGCTACTATGACTTAGGTGGTGGCGCTGTGCTAAATCTAAAAAGCATGGGCGCTGAAAAATGTGTCGCAGAAGTGCTAAAAAGCGGCGTGGATTTGCTAAGTTTTAGCGGCGATAAGTTATTTGGTTCTATTCAAGCTGGAATTATTTTGGGCTCCTACGAACTAATCTCAAAATTACGCAAAAATCAGCTTTTGCGTATGCTAAGATGCGATAAAACAACAATAGCAATTTTAGTTTCAACCCTAAGGGCATATTTAGACAAAAACTATGAAAAAATCACTATTTTAAGCCTTTTAAAGCGAGATTTAAAAGAACTAAATGAATTAGCAATCAATATAAACCAAAAAATTCAAAATAAAGCAAAAATTATATCCACTTCAAGCTACACAGGAGGAGGCACTCTACCAAATCGAAAAATACCAAGTATAGCACTATGTTTTAGTGGCAACGCAAAAAAACTAGAAGAAAAATTCAGGCAAAAAAATGTAATTGGTAGAATAGAAAACGAAAGCTTTTTACTAGATCTTCGCTCACTTTTATCTAGTGATATAGATAGATTAGTAGCTATAACAAATGAAATCTTAGGTGGCAAAAATGAGTAATATTCTACTAGCCACAGCAGGACATATAGATCACGGAAAAACAGCTTTAATTCACGCTTTAAACGGCTTTGAGGGCGATAGCACAAACGAAGAAAAACGCCGCGGGATTACTATTGATCTTAGTTTTTCACATTTAGAAAATGAAGATAAAAATATATCTTTTATAGATGTTCCAGGACATGAAAATCTACTTAAAACTATGATTTCAGGAGCTTTTGGGGCAAGTTTTGCTCTGCTTGTTGTAGCTAGCAACGAGGGATTAAAAGAACAAAGTTTTGAGCATATAAAAGTTTTGAATCTGCTTAATATTTCAAATATTATTCTTTGTATAACAAAATGTGATTTAAGTAGCGATGAGCAGATAAAAAATGTAAAAAATACCACTCAAAAAGAGCTTGAAAAATACGAGAATTTAAGCATCTTGGCTAGTTTTGAGCTAAGTGTAAAAAACAAAAAAAGCATTGAGAGCCTAAAAGAGTTTTTGTTTAGCCTAAAAGAGCCTAAAAAAGACTCTTTTCCTCTGCCAGTTTTTCACATTGATAGACTTTTTAGCCTAAATGGCGTAGGGCTTGTGGCAACTGGCTCACTTAGAGGCGATAGTATAAAGCTTGGCGAAAAGCTCTTTGATTATGACGCAAATGCTGAAATATCTGTGCGTAGCCTACAAGTCCATGAAAAAAGCGTAGAAGAAGCAAAAAGCCCTAGCAGAGTAGCCATAAACATCACAAGCAATAAAGCCAATATAAAAAAGGGCGATTTTATCAGCAAAAAGGGCTTTTTTCGCTCTTTTAATGAGATTGATTGCGTATTTTATGGCGAGATTTCGCATAATAGTTTTTACACACTTTGCCTTGGCACAAAGAGCATAAGCGCAAAAGCCCTAGTGCTAAGCTCAAAAGATGGGGATAGTCATTTTATCACGCTAAGGCTTGAAAAGCCTGTTTTTGCGAGTTTTGATGAGCATTACATACTGCTAAATGGCTCACGGCTAGTAGGTGGTGGCGTGGTGCTAAATCCTATAAGCGAGCCGATGAAAAAAAGCGCAAAAATTACACTTTTAATCTTGCTTTTAGCCAAGGATTTCAAAGACGCTTTTGAACT
>CALEHZ010000025.1 GCA_937875715.1 uncultured Campylobacter sp.
CCAGTGGTATTATCTACTCTTATTACATAAGGTTCTACGCTTTTAAGTGGGGTTAAAAGGCAAACAGCAATGATTGCCACTGCTGAAATAATCACAGATACAAACGCCACAAGCCACGCTCTTTGATTTGATTTTTCAACCAAATACCTAATACTAGCCTCATAAGTCAGTGCTACATTATCTTTATTGCTCATTTTTATATCCTAATAAAATTATGAAATTTTTCATTATCTTATCTCCTTTTTATTTGTTTTATTTTTTATTGTAGATCGCATTTTTCGCCCCTTATTTCAAAATCAATTTGAGCGTTTAAAAGAAAAAGACTATTTTTTAATTCGCCTTTTTTCTTTTCTAGCTTTGAAATTTCAGTATTTAATCGCTCCATTTCAATTTGCATTTTATATCTTTGTCTTTCTAGCTCTAAAAGCTCTTCACTCATTGCTTTATTCCTTTCACATTACTTCTTTACTAGTATCAGTTTTATTTACACTATCCCAACTATTAGAGTCAAATAACTCGCTCCAACTTTTTTGCTCGGTGCTAGTTATTGATTTTTGTGCTTTATTTAAAGCACAACCAGTAAAAAGAAAAAAAGTTAAAAATACAGCTAATAGTCTAATTAAAAGGCTTTTCATTTATAGCCCCTCTATTTCAATTTTTGACACACAATCACTTCCAATAGCACACAAGACTAATTCAATCAATTCTTTTTCTTTACCGCTAAAACTAGCTAATTCTTCTTGTTTACTATTTATTTCAGCAGGGCTATAAAGCATATTTAAAGCTTTATTTATATACTCTTCTTTTTTAGAATTTATTTTCATCTTTACTCCTTATTTCTTTGCGTAATCATTGATTTTTCCTGCTATATCTTTGGCTTTTTGGTAGGTTTTACTAGCCTCACTAGCTACGCTTTGTCCCATATTTTTAGCCATTTGCGCTGGGGCTGAGTTTAGCACGGATTTTCCTGTGTTAGTATTTGCTAAGGCACTAGCTCCACCTTTTACAGCAGAACCTGCCATAGAGCTTAGATCTTTTGCGATATTTTTGCCTAGACCTCCTACGAATTTGCCAGTAGAACTATTTGCCACAGCAGAACCTAAGCTACCTACTGCACTAGAGCCTTTCATAGCTAGATTTTTACCTAGCATTGCGCCACCCATTGCTAAACCAGCAGTGCTACCAGCTATTCCCATAGCTCTACCCATAGCAGACCCTGCTATGCCCTCTAATGAAACCTGTGTTAATTGTTGCGCAAACTGAACTGCCATATTGCAAAAGACATTAAGTAAAATTCCATAGAATATTGATTGCAACATTATTTTTGTAGCATTTTTATAATATTCTGTGCTACTAAATAAATTTGTCTCTATATAATTAAATATCATATTTACAAAGAAATATAACATAACAAGCGTAATTATGTTTGCCAACACCATTTGTAGCCACTGTGAAAATGCGTTTTTAGTAACTTTAAAAATTAAAAAATAAAATGCAAGTGGTGCCGCTATCATTAAAAACAAAAACGATAAAGTGTTTATTATGAAATGTCTCATTGTTGGTACACCACCTATAAAAAAACCAAGGAAAGCTAATACAATAACTAAAAATACATAAACCAATTCATACCAATCACAATCCTTAAATACTTCTTCATAATAATCGCCAAGCATACCTATCCACATTCCAAGTTTTTCATAGACATTACCACCACTCGAAAATGTCATTTCAGCATATTCTTTAATGCCACTGAATGCTTGATATACTAGATTTATCCACGATCCAGCATTCATAGCTAGGGCTATAAAAATTATTTTTATCGAAGCCTCCCACATAAAGTTTGTCATACTTTGTTTAGAGCCACCCCATAAAATTTTATAACCCTCTATCATTATCCAAATGCCTAAATAAGTAGCCAAAAGATACCCGGTACCATCTACTAAAACTTGAAAATATTCAGAGCCTGTTGAGTAGTTATCTTGAAAAAAAATCTCTATATTTTTATCTATATCAGCTAAAAGTGTTTGCAAGCCTTTACCAATATCAGATTTAGCTGTGAAACTGGTCGCCATTTATTATTTACCCCACCCTGTAAAATTTTTCTTAGTTTTTTCTAAGCGAGCTCTCTCTGCTTGCTCTTTTTGTCTTTGCATATGCGAAAGCTCTAAATCAATTCTTGCTTTTTCTGCTTGAAGTTGTGCTATTGTGAGGTTAATTTGATTTGCCATATCAGCACTAGCTTTTAGATCCTCCTGGTCGCCTTTATCTTTGCTAATCTCCTCACTT
>CALEHZ010000026.1 GCA_937875715.1 uncultured Campylobacter sp.
AAACGCTTTCTTGCCAGCCAAAGCCAAGTGGCGCAAAAATAGGACTTATCGCTCTACCAACGCTGCCTAAATAGCTATTTTCAAGCAAATAATTTTGCTTTGTGATAAGAAGCTGCGTTTTTTCGCCTTCATCTTTGCTGAGCTCAATTTTAGTATCAAACTGCGTCCTCATCTCTTCATTATAAGGATAGGTTTGCGCCCACCAAATAAGCACAGATGCTGCTAGAATGTAAGTTCCTGCCTTTTTCATATACATTTTTGCCTTGTGATAGATGCTAAACCATACAAGATTCCAGTTTGGCATACGGTATTTTGGAAGCTCCATCACAAAAGGCTCATCAGGGCCTTTAAAGGCTATTTTTCTAAGGATTTTAGCACAAATCAGCCCGATAATAGCAGAAAAAATATAAATGCCAAAAAGCCAGTTGCCAGCTTGATTTTCTGGTGCAAAAGCCGAGCAAAACAGCACGAAAACAGGCAGTTTTGCCCCGCACTGCGCAAAAGGCGTGATAAAAAGTGTAAGAAGGCGGTCTTTGCGGTTTTTGAGCGTTCTTGCTGCCATAAAAGCAGGTACAGAACAGCCAAAACCAGTAACTAGTGGAATAAAGCTTTTGCCATGAAGCCCAAAGCGGTGAAAAAACCCATCTAGCAAATACGCCACACGCGCCATATAACCAGTAGTTTCCAAAAGAGAAATACCAAAAAACAAAATCACAATATTTGGCAAAAACGAAAGCACCGCACCAACGCCGCCAAGTGCGCCATCTACAATTAGTGAGCAAAGCTGAGGATTTTTTTCTTCGTCAATTAGCGATTTTATCGCATCTCCAAGTGCACCAAAAGCATCTTCTATCCAGCCCATTGGGATTTCACCTAAGCTAAAAGTAAGCTGAAAAATCGCCCACATAAAAAATAAAAATATCGGCAGACCAAAAAAGCGGTGAATTAGCACTTTGTCAATTTTATGCGTAAGTGGCAGCCTTTCATCGCTTTTGTAGCTTACACACTCAGCAGCCACGCCACTAGCAAAGGCGGCCAAATCCTGCGCAAAAATCTCTTTAATCGACTTTGTGTCAAACTGCGTATAAAGGCGATTTGAAATCGCTGTGAGCTTTGGCGAGAGCTCAAGCCAAAGCGCCTTGTCGTGCAATTTTTTGTAAATCTCATTTTCGCCTTTAATCAAAGCAATGGCAAGTTCTCTATAATTTAATTTAAGTGCATTTACATTTGCATCATCTTTTTTGGCTAAAAATTTACTTAATTTTATAATTTCCATTTCAATCGCATCGCTGAAAATACGCTTATTTGATGAAAATTTTAGCTTTGAATTTTCTGATTTTGAATTTTCTGAATTTTCTAAAACACTGTGCGGATTTGAATTTTCTGAATTTTCTGAATTTTCTGGCTCGTTAAACTGCTGCGAAGTTTGTGGATGTTTATGAGCTTCAAATAATGATATAATCTCATCTAAAAGCAAAGATAAATTTTCTTTTGTCTTGGCTGAGACTTTTATACAAGGCAAAGAAAGCAACTCACTCATCTTTTTTGCATCGATTTCAATGCCTTCATTTTTCGCCTCATCGCTCATATTTAGAGCGATTATCATTTTTTTATCCCTTTCTAAAAGTTGGGCTGTTAAAAGCAGATTTCTTTCGATATTAGTTGAGTCGCAAACATCGACTAAAATGTCGTATTCTCCGCTATTTATGTAGTTTTTGCTTAGTATTTCTTCGTGCGAATAGCCATCAAGCGAATAAGTGCCAGGAAGGTCGATTATTTCAAGCTCGTAGCCTTTGTGCTGCATTTTGGCATTTGCTTTTTCCACAGTTACGCCAGAAAAATTGCCCACTTTCATATCAGCATGAGCCAAAGAATTGATAAGCAAGGATTTGCCGACATTTGGCTGACCAATAAATACTATTTTAATAATCTTTTTCATTTTATTTTCTTTCAAAAAAAATTAAATAATTTCTACTTTAATTACGCTGGCTTCGCTATTTCGCAAAATCACGCAGCTGTGGTCAAGCTCGATTGCTATAGTTTTTCCGCCCAGCGATGAGTTGATTTTTTTGACCATTTTGCCAGCTCTAATTCCAAAGCTAAAAAGTCTTTCTTTTAGCTCGTCATTTGCGCTATAATCAACAATTTTCGCACTTTGTCCAATTTTTAATTCATTTAAACTCATAAAAAAAACCTTGATTTTGTTGCGAAATTATACTTTTTTTTTGCTTAGAGATTTTTTAAGATTTATTATCAATTTAGAGTTAATTTTATAAAATTCAAGGCTGAATTTTATAAAATTCATAAAATTCAGCACTTGAATTCAGTGAATTTTATAAAATTCAAAAACTTATATAAAATTATATGCACCCACAACGATGATGCTTACAG
>CALEHZ010000027.1 GCA_937875715.1 uncultured Campylobacter sp.
CTCATCATCAAACTTTGTTGCTCGAAGACTTACTCCTAATTTCCCTTTTCTCATGTCATAGGAAGTTCCATCACCATCAAGGTAAGTTCTTCCTTCTTTAAATCCTTCCCAATCCTGTCCTAAGGTGAATTTTACAGGCTTTTGCTTGTCGCTATAGACGCTATAAGTGCCTTTTTTCTTATTTACGACGATTTTTGCTCCGTAGAGTTTTTTATCTGTTTCTTCTTCGTGTAAAAACGCCTGGCCGCTAAGCGTGTAAATATCGCTATCAGGCTCGTATGTAAGCTCTGCGCCGCTGCCATTGTATTTTTTATTTTTAAGCATTACTTTAAAGTGTGTGTTGCCGCTAGCTATATATTTTTTAGGCTTTTTTTGCGCATCAAAATGAACCTTTGCGTGATTTGCCCAAAGCGTGTCGTAGGCACCATTTTTGATTATCACATTTCCGTCTAGATCGCCTACAAGTGCGTTTTCATCAGCCTCAAAAGTATTTGCTGTAATTTCAATTTGTTCAGCACCTAAAAGCGCTAAAAACGCTAGAAAAATTAGAATTTTTTTCATTTTTTAAACTCACCTTTTACATTATTTGCTTTTATTAGCTTGTTTTTGATATCGTAATTTCCGCTATTTCCTACGACTTTGCTCACATTTTGCCGCAAGATGAAAGGCTTATTTGTAAGCAAAAAATCATCAGCGTAAATAAGCTCATCAGAATTATAAGTCAAATTATCATCGACATTTTCATACTTTGCGTTACTTTTTAGCGTGATATTTTTATCTTTTATCAAAGCAAAATCAGCGCTTAAAAGCTGTAATTTTTCATCTTTTAAACTGCCTTTAAAATCAATTATTTCATCATAATCATCATATCTTATAACTTCATTTGCGCTGTATTTGGCATAATTTTGGCTCGTATTTAGCTCGTAAATTTTAGCATTTTGCGCTCTTAGATTTGCCACCTTTACATTGCTCGTTGCTATATCGATGATAAAAGAATTATTAAATAGCCCAAAAACGACACTAACGCTAAATATGGCAATTAAAAAATAAAAAATCTTTAATGTCATTTTTGTCCTTAAATTTTATTTAAGCTGCTAGACATTGCTGCTTGATAAAAGTGAATTTTATAAAATTCACTTAAACTACATAATTTAAAAAATTCAAGCTGAATTTTTTGGATTTTAAGCTTTTGAATTTTTTAAAAAATTCAAAAGCAGCTCAGCTAGATTTTTTACTTCGTCCCACTGGTGAATTTTATAAAATTCAAAAAATTCAGCCGACATTTCGCAGCACAAAAGGCGCCAATCTTACAAACAAAAGCCCTTAATCCAAGCCTTTTTTGTGCCATTTTTTTCTAGCAGCAGTTCTATCATTTCTCGCACTGCGCCGTGTCCGCCATTTTTGCTTAGCTTAAATTTAGCGTATTTTTTAGCCTCTTTGCTAGCATCTTTTGGCACGAAGCTCATTTTTACTTTTTTTAAAAGGCAAATGTCGTTTAAATCATCGCCGATCGCCGCACACTCATCAAAGCTAAGATTTTCAAGTGCTAAAATCTCACGGGCTTTTTCAAGCTTGTTTGAGATGCCTTGAAAGCAGTATTTTACGCCAAGTTCTTTGGCACGAAATTCTACAATTTGGCTTGTTTTGCCAGTAATTATTGCTGAAATTCCACCAAGTTTTACATTCCACTGCTGCAAAGCAAAGCCATCTTTTACATCAAAACGCTTAAAAACTTCGCCATCGCTGCCTATAAAAATGCCGCCATCGCTAAGACAGCCATCAATATCTAAAAAAATCAGTTTAATCACAGCACGCCCTTTGTGCTAGGCATATTTACTCGCTCGTTTTTTGCTGCTGCTCGTCTAAATGCCACAGCTACTGATTTAAAAATAGCTTCAGCTATGTGATGAGCGTTTTTGCCACGAAGCTTTTCTATGTGAAGCGTGATTTTAGCATTGCTGGCAAAGGCTTGAAAAAACTCACGCACAAGCTCGCTATCAAACTCACCGATTTTATCTTTCATTTTGGCTTTAAACACCAAAAACGAACGCCCAGAAATATCAAGCGCAGACCTCACACTAGCCTCGTCCATAACCATCACGCACTCGCCAAAACGCTCTATATTTCCCACCGGATACAAAGCCTGCGCAAATGCCTGCCCAAGTGCTATACCGCAGTCTTCTACGCTGTGATGAGCATCAATCTCAAGGTCGCCTTTGCAAACAAGCTCTAAATCAATCAAAGAATGCTTCGCAAAAGCGCTTAGCATGTGATCAAAAAAGCCAACACCGGTGCTAATTTCGTTTTTCCCAGAGCCGTAAAGCTCAAATTTTACGCTTATATCAGTTTCTTTTGTTTTTCTAGTAATTTCTATCATTTCTCTCTCTTTTTTATAAAATTCAAAAAATTCAAGGCTGAATTTTATAAAATTCACTCTCTTACGATAAATGCGCCGCCAAAAT
>CALEHZ010000028.1 GCA_937875715.1 uncultured Campylobacter sp.
GCCCTAGCGCGCTCGGTGCTAAGCCGAACTGCTTCATTTACGCAAATTACATATTCTGGTTTGTTTTCTACACTTAAAAATGCTAGCAAGAATTTTGCCAAAAGCACCTCGCCCACATCGCCAGATCCAGCTTTTAGCTCGTTTAAATAGATTAAAGTTTTCATGTAAGTCCATTATTTAGTATCGCCTGAACTCAAGCCTAAAATGGAATTATAGCAAAATTCTATATTTTTCGGCTTAATAGTCAAAAAGTGATGATGAAAAAATGATTAAAAGCTTACTTCAAAAAATTCACTTATAAAAATAAGGCTTTGAATTTTATAAAATTGAGCTTTTGAATTTTTTGAAATATTTATATTTTAGAAAATTCAGTTTTTTATTCACTGCTGCGAAATTGAATTTTATGGATTTTATAAAATTCAGCGTGAATTTTATAAACTGAATTTTATAAACTTTGAATTTTTTGAATTTTTTAGCTTTGTCCAGCTTGGTGAATTTTTTAAAACAGCCCTGAAATTAGGGCTGTTTAAAGATAATATTTTAATATTTTTTCTTATTATTATCTTCTACGATGCTTTTTGCGATTTTGCTTACTTCTTCGGCGATTTTGGCTGAGTCGTGAGCGATGTTTGCGTTTTCATTCATGCCTATTTCTATGCTTGAGACATTTTCATTGATTTTTTCAATTCCTTCGCTTTGGACACGGATTTGTTCACTCATGTCATTTACGCTTTGAACCAAAATGCTAGTATTGCTCTCAATATCAGCAAGTGATTTTTGAGTTTTTTCTGCTAGGTTTCTTACTTCATCAGCAACAACAGCAAAGCCACGACCATGCTCGCCAGCTCTGGCTGCTTCAATAGCAGCATTTAGGGCTAGAAGATTGATTTGATCAGCGATATCACGGATTATGCCTGTAACTGATTTGATGTCTTCTGTTTGAGTTGCTACTTCGCTAGTTTTTTGAACCACGCCGCCCATTGAGCTTGTGATATTTGCCAGCAGGTTTGCACTGCTTTTTAGATCTTCGCTTTGTTTATCAGAGCTTTGACGAAGAGCATCAACTTTAGCTGAGAGATTTTGGCTTTGTTCATTTAGAGCAGAAGCGAAATTTGCTGATGTGCGTAGCATTTTAATGATTTCATCGCCAAGTGCGTTTGTAGTGGTTTCTACATCACCTTGTGCATTAGCAATTTTATTTCTAAAATCAAGTGATTTATACTCATCAAAGGTTTTTAAAATCACATTCATATCAGCACCAACTCTTGATTGAAGAGTATCAAGCATTTTATTTAGCACATTTTTTAGTCTGTTTAGTTGAGGATTATTTGGAGTTAGAGCAATTCTTGCTGTAATGTCACCATTTTCTATGCTTCTTGCTACTTCAACTGAATTTTCTACCGCATCAGCATCTGCTTTTAAGCCTTGTGCTGTGATTTGGGCATTTTTATTTATCATAGCTGCGATTCTGCCAAATTCATCTACTGTATTTACCTTTATAGGTTCTGGGACTTCGTTTGTTTCGTGTTGTAAATATTTAAAGATATTTACAATTCCATTTTCTATTTTATGAACTGGTGAAAGCAGATGTCTTAAAATAAGCACTAAAATAATGCTACCGATAATCAAAAGACCTAAGGTAATGCCTAGTTGCTCAAATAAAATTGTGTGTAAAAGATCATCAATTGAAGTCTCTGGAGTGGCTGAGAGCACGATCCAGCCAGCATTTGTGTTTTGGTATTGGGCTATTACTATTTCATTATTTCTATTTTTAAAGGTCATTTTTCCTTGATTAGGGTCAGCTGCTAGAGCTTTTTTCATAGCTGCTTGCATTTGCCCGTTTTCTTGTGTTTTTAAAACTTCCTCAGGGCCTACGAAAATGAATTTTTTAGTATCGGCTACAAGTATATTTTGACCCTTTATCATTCTGCTAAGGAATTTATCAAAAAGGCTGCCTAGGTGGCTAACATCGACATTTCCATTAACCACGCCTATTGCTTTGCCATCTTTGATAATAGGATAAGCCACGCTTGTGATGGATTTTCCAGCATCTGCGCCATCTGTGTTTTTATGAACTGGTGCTATGAAAAACTTTCCGCTTGAAATAGCTTCTTTATACCAGTCCTTGTTTGTGTAGCTTGCGTTTATATCGCTTTTTGTGTCGCTTCCTTTATTTATTACTACGCTTGTGCCATCAGCGTAAGCTACATAAATTTTAATGTAGTTATTTGCTTTTAGCAAAATATCTGCGCTTTCTCTTACTATTTCGTAGTCTTTACTAGCTGCTATTTTTGCAAGTGCTTCTAGGTCATTTTCTCTACCCACGATAGCAGTTTCGATAAAATCGCTAGCTGCGTGCAAAGTGTTTTGATTTAAATCGCCAACTAGTTCTAAGGTTGAGCCTTTTACACTTCTAAAATTGAAAATAGTAAGAATACCAATAGCGATGATGAATATTACCA
>CALEHZ010000029.1 GCA_937875715.1 uncultured Campylobacter sp.
CTGCCAAGCAAAAGCACCAAAACCATCAGCACCAAAGTGCTGTAAAAATCAAATGTGATTGTTTGCAAAAGCTACTCCTTTTTTGAAATTTTGGCAGAATTCTAGTAAAAATTTGTAAATAAAAAATATATTGATTTGCTTTTTGTTTTGACGATATTTAAAAAATTTTAAAATTTTTTAAGCAAATTTTATAAAATTGAGCCTGAATTTTTTAGAATTTTATAAAATTCACTTCGCAGCAGTGAATAAAGCCTAGTTTTATAAAATTCACTGGGTTTAATTTAATGAATTTTATAAATTAAACCCAACATAATTTAGTGCAGATTTTCGTTTAATTTAATCGCTCGAACGCTGATGCCAGCGCTGATTTGTCCGCTTTGGCTATCACGGCGGAAATGCAGTCCATTAAGTCCAGCAAGCTCCCTTGCTTTATAAATCTCACGACTAAAATCAAAGCTAGGATTTATTTCTTTTAGTGCTTTGCGATTTGGCTCGCTTATAAATACCTTTGTGCCCTCTAAAATAGCTAGACCAGCATCTACGATACAATTATCGCCTAGTGGCACGCCTGTGGTGCTATTTGCGCCAAGTAGGCATTTTTCGCCCACACTGATTGGATTGCCGTTTGTGCCACTTAGCACGCCCAAAATACTAGCACCTCCGCCTACATCGCTGCCAGCGCCAACTCGCACAGAGCTTGAAATGCGACCTTCTACCATCACAGCGCCAAGAGTTCCAGCGTTAAAGTTTATGTAGCTTGCCCCTGGCATTACGACTGTGCCAGGCGCTAAATGCGCACCAAAGCGAACTTTTGAGCTATCTAGTATTCTAGTGGCGTTATCATTTGGCACTATATGGCTAAGGTAGCGTGGGAATTTATCTATAAATACGATATTTGGGTATTTGCCAAGCAGTTTTAGCTCTATTTCGTTTTTGCGAAGCCATTCTAGCTCGTAACACTCGCCAGAGCTATCCCAAGCTAGATTTGGCAATATTCCAAAGGCACCATTTAGATTTATTTCTCTTGGTTTTACGAAATTTTTTGAGAGCAAATATAGTTTTAAATACACGCTCTCAACGCTTTTTGGCGCCTCGTCAGCATATAAAAATACAACCTTGTATTCTACATTTTTTTCTTTTTTAGCAAGTTCTTTTTCTATTATTTTTAATGCTTTTACATTTCCGTGTTTATCAAGTCCATCAAATAACGATGAAAATGGACTTAGCATATCAGCAATGCATTTATTACAAAGTGTGTAAATCGCCTCGCTATCATCAAATTTTATTGCCTCGCAGTTTTTTTCATATACAGCTAAAATCACAGCAGCACTAGCAAAAGAACTTTTATAATTCACCACAGCAAAATCGCATTTTATGCTCTTGCCTTCGTCATTTGTAAGCACTCTTGCGATACCAAAAGCAAGTGGATCTTTATAACCACTTTTTGCTTTCATTTGTGCTGAAATTTCGTTAAAATCCATGTTTTCTCCTTTTATTTAAAAAATTTGCGTATTTTAGCATAAAAATTAACTAAATTTTAGCTACAATTTCGCATTTTTTAAAAAATTTAAGATATAGAAATGATTGAAAATATATTTATTTTACCTATAATTGGTGTTTGTGTCGGCTTTATTTCAGGCTTTTTTGGCATTGGAGGCGGTGCGATTTTGGTGCCTACTTTGCTATTTTTTGGCTATAATTTAAAGCTAGCGATTGCAAGCGCTTCGATGCTTATGCTAACTTGCGCAATTTATGGTTCGTATTTAAACTACAAGCGTGCCAAATACGAGCTAAAATCTGCTCTGATTTTGGGGCTTGGCGCAGCTTTTGGCTCACTTTTTTCTGGCTTTATTGTTTTAGCCTTGCCAGAAATTGTGCTAAAAATTACACTTTTATGTGCTATTAGCTTTAATTTTTATCGTCTGCTACGCACAAATATCCATGAAGGCAGCAGCGATATTAATCTTAGTTATTTTACACTTTTTATCATTGGTGCGTTTATTGCGGCATTTGCTATTAGTATTGGCATGGGCGGTGCGGTGTTTTTGACGCCGATTTTAGTTGGCATTTTAGGACTTGATATTAAAAAAGCAATTAGCTTGGGGCTATTTTTTGTGATTTTTTCAAGCTTTGGTGGCTTTGTGAGTATGAGTTTTGCTGGGCTTGTGGATTTTAAAACTGGTGCTATTTTAAGTATCGGCGGACTTATTGGCGTGTATTTTGGCACGCTAGCACATCATCACATAGACAAACAAAGACAAAAATACTGCTTACTAGCTTTAAATATTGTTACGTTTTTTTTAGTTTTAAAATCAATTTTACTTTGAATTTTATAAAATTCAGCTTTGAATTTTATGAATTTTATAAAATTCAAATCCAAAAAATTCTATTTAAATGTGGTTCCGCCGTCTATTACTAGCGAATGCCCAGTTATCCAGCTAGCAGCATTTGAGCATAGAAAAAGACAAGCACCGCTTAAATCAGTAGGCTGTCCCATGCGAGCAAGCGGGCTTAGGCTAGCTGTGGCATCACGCACTTCTTCGTAGTTTGTAAAGGCTCTTAAAGCGTCTGTTTCAATAGGTCCGCCACACACGGTATTTACGCGTATGTTTTTCTCGCCAAGCTCAGTGGCTGCGTAGCGTGCCATCGCCTCTACTGCGGCTTTTGCTGTGCCATGACCGCTGTAATGCTCAATATACACTAAATGTCCTGTGCTTGAGAGCGTGATAATTGAGCCGCCGCCTACTTTTTCCATGCGTTTGGCTGCTTCTTGGCTACCGCAGACAAAGGCATTAATAGTAGCGGTGAAGATATTGTTTAAGCCTCTTGGTTTTAGTTTCATAAACTTTGTGTATCCACCAGCTACTGCGCGTCCTGAAATAATCGCATTTGAGATAAAAAAATCCACTCTATCAAAGTCTTCATCAATCTTTTCAAAAACTTCTTTGTAGCTTTCAGGCTCTAAAATATTTAGCTCATAAGCACGAGCTTTTATGCCAAATTCTTTTTCAAGCTCGCTGGCTTGTTGTTCGGCTAATTCTTTATTTGAATTATAAGTAAATGCGATATTTACGCCATTTTTGGCAAAATCAAGCACGATAGCACGCCCTATGCCACGCGTTCCACCGCTGATTACTAAAGTTTTGCCTTTAAACTCAGCTCTAAAATCCATCAAAACCCCTTTATTTCATATTTTTTAATCGTAGTTTCTATTTTTTTCATATTTTCTTCGCTAGGTGCACAAAGTGGCAGACGATACTCTAAAACAGGTATCAATCCAGCTAAAAACATCGCTGCTTTAATTGGAATTGGGTTGCTTTCACAAAACATCACTTTATTGATTTCAAATAATTTTTCATTTATCGCTCTAGCACCAGCAAAATCGCCTTTAAGTGCCTTGTGAGTAAGCTCTGCGGTTAAATCAGGCAAAATATTTGAAGTTACAGAAATTACGCCTTTTCCGCCATTTGCTAGAATTGGAAAATTTATCGCATCTTCGCCGCTAATAACGCATATATCGCTATCGTGCGCTAGTAAATCCACGCAACGTTCCATATTTCCACTAGCTTCTTTTACGCCATAGATATTTTTACACTCTTTAAATAGTCTTATTGATGTGCTAGCAGCTATATCACAGCCTGTGCGACCTGGCACATTATATAAAAGAACTGGAATATCCACGCTATTAGCAATTTCTTTGTAATGTAAAAATAATCCTTCTTGTGTTGGCTTATTATAATACGGCGCAACTGATAAAATCCCATCAGCACCGCAGTTTTGAGCGAATTTTGCTAGCGCTACAGCTTCGTGCGTAGCGTTAGACCCAGCACCAGCTAGCACCTTTACGCCTGAGTTTTTACATGCGCTAACAGCAATTTGCACACAAAGTCTGTGCTCATCGTGAGTTAGAGTAGCACTCTCGCCAGTAGTTCCTACTGGCACCACAGCATCGATTCCTTGTGCTATTTGGCGCTTTATAAGCTTTTCGTAAGTGTGCTCGTCCACTTTGCCGTTTTTAAATGGTGTAATGAGCGCAGTTATCGCTCCGGTGATTATATTTTGCATCATTTATCCTTTAAAATGACTGAGGTCATTTGGTTTTTATTTAAATATTTTTTTGCTACATTTTTAAGATCATCTACTTTTAAATTCTCAGTTCTACTTTCTAATTCATAAAGTGGCTTAGTATCGCCATTTGCTATGTATTCGCCAACTAAATTGGCTAACCCACTAGCGCTTAATAAACTATATTCTAAGTTTATTTTTAATGAATTTTTTATCTTTTCTATTTGCTTTTCGTTTATTGAATTTCCTACTTTTTTAAGTAGTTTTAAAATTTCATCTTTTAGCTTTTTTGCCCTTATTTTTGGATTTGCCACAGCTAAAATTACAAAAAGCCCAGCATCTTTTAAACTCATTGAAAATGCGCTTATATCGTTTGCTAAGCTACTTTTTTGGACTAATTCATCATACAAAAATGAGCTTTTTCCATCGCCTAAAAACTGCGCTAAAGCATCAAGTGCTACTGCATCTTTGTGAGCAAAATTTGGAATTTTAAAAGCAATTGCACACATTTGAGCTTGGCTTTCTTTTAAAATCGTAATTTCTTTTGCGCCTTCTTGCTTTGGTTCTACAAAATGAAATTTTGGCAAATCGCCTTTGTTTGGCACTTTTTCAAAGTATTTTTTTGCCAAAGAAAAAGCTCTTTTTTCATCCAAAGCGCCACTAAGCATCAAAAATGAATTTTTTGGCTGATAATAAGTAGAGTGAAAATCCCTAATATCCTTTATATCCCAGCTAATAATATCTTCATAAAAGCCAATTGGCAGCCAGTGATAAGGATGATAGCCAAAAGCGCTCTCAAAAAGCTTAAAGTATAAAAAACCAAAAGGATTATTATCAGTTCGCCATCTACGCTCTTCAGCCACTACATTTCGCTCACTAGCAAATTCCTTATCTTTTAGGCTTAGATTTTCCATCATATCGCTATATAGCTCTAGGCATTTTTCCAAATTGCTTTGTTCGCATTTGATATAATAATGAGTAAAATCAAAGCCCGTGCTAGCGTTATTTACGCCACCAAAGCCTTTTACAATTTTATCAAACTCACCTGCTTTGTGCGTTTTGGTGCTTTTAAAGTTCATATGCTCAAGCATGTGCGCAATGCCAGTTTTGCCTAGAACTTCATTGCGCGAACCAACTTTATAGTATAAATCCACGCTTATTACGCCGCTTTTTTCATTAACAGGCGCAAAATACACCTCAAAGCCATTTTCTAATGTAATTTTTTTATATTCTGGTATCAAATATTTTCCTTAAAAACAAAGCGCATATTCTAGCCAAATTTTGCTTATTTTTTGGCGAATTTTTTATAAAATTCACTTTTTTTAAATAAATTTTAAAAAATTCAAGGCTTGAATTTTTTAAAATAAACACTAACATATAAAAATTTTGAAAAAAAATATAAAAATTTTCTCAAAATTTAGCAAAATTAAAGTAAAATTACAAATTCTAAAAATTTAAAAATAAAGCCAA
>CALEHZ010000030.1 GCA_937875715.1 uncultured Campylobacter sp.
GAATTTTCTAAAAACTGCGCTGAATTTTTTGAATTTTCTAAAACTTTTGAATTTTTTGAATTTTCTAAAAACTGCGCTGAATTTTTTGAATTTTCTAAAACTTTTGAATTTTCTAAAACCTCTTTAATTTCAGGCTTTGAAATAGGCTCTAGCGCAGTATTTTTGGCGTTTTTTTCATTTAAAAGCTCTTGAATTTGCGCATTTGTCTTAACGCAGTCTTTGAAAAAAAACTCGCCAGTTTCACTGCTGATTATTTCGCTGCTATAGCCGCCTTTTTTTGTGATTATGAAATACCCTTGCATTTGCTTGCTAGCGTTTATTTCATACTCATCAAAATTAGCCGCAAACCTTGCGTTACTTTTATTCATTTTCTATCCTAAAAAAGCAAAAAATTTCAGGCTAAAAGCCATAATCGCCATACCAAAAATCAGCCCATAAAGGCACTCATGTCCGTGTGCGTAGTTTTTAGCAACTGGAAAAAGCTCATCAAAGCTTATAAAAATCATCACAGCACTCACAAAAGCAAAGCTAAAAGCAAGGCTAAGCGCACCGAAAAATGGTAAAATCAAAAGTGCGCCAAATAACGCACCAATTGGCTCAGCAAGCCCCGAAAGCGCTGAGTATATAAAAGCCTTTTTTTTCTCACCAGTTGCGTGATAAATAGGCAAACTCACAGCCACGCCTTCTGGAATATTGTGAATCGCTACCGCTGCTGCTATGACAAGTCCTAGTTGGACGCTTTCTAAACTGCTTGCAAAAGTAGCAAAACCCTCAGGAAAATTATGCAGTCCAATTGCCAGTGCCGTAAAAATCCCGGTGCGGCGTAAAATTGCCTTTTTGCCGTGGTTTTTTTGTATGTGGATTTCACGCTCACTAATTAGACAAAATTTTAGCTCTTCATATTCATTTTGTTCTTTGATTTCGTGTGGATTTACATCACTTGGCACGATTTTATCGATAAAAACGCAGGCTAGCATAGAAGCAAAAAACACCAAAAGTGCGATAAACTCGCCGTGCGTGGAAAACTTGCCAAACTCACTAATCGCATCTGGCAAAAGCTCCATAAATGCGATATAAACCATAACCCCAGCGCTAAAACCAAGACCTAGTGAGAGCATGCGTGTGTCGTCCTTTTTGCCAAAAAAGGCAATCACAGCACCCACACAAGTACTAGCTCCAGCAAGCAAAGCAAGCAAAAACGCTAGTAAAATATTCTCAATACTTAAATCCATAGCAAAATTATACTAAATTTTTACTATTTTTCATCATTTTGCTTAAATTTTATGCTTTTTAAAAGAAGTTTTATAAAATTCACTTTTAAATTAAGTTTTATAAAATTTGGTAAGCTAACAAAAAATTTAAGCAAAATTGCTATAATTACGCTTTTTTAAAATAAAGGATGAAAATGTATAGATTTGCTCCAAGCCCCACAGGCGACATGCATATAGGCAATTTAAGGGCCGCACTCATAAACTATCTTTGTTCTTTGCAAGATAAAAGCGGCTTTGTGCTAAGAATAGAAGATACTGATAAAGAGCGCAATATCGATGGCAAGGACGCTGAAATAATGGCGATTTTAAAGGAATTTGGCGTGAAGTGGCAAACGCTTTATTACCAAAGTAAAAATCTAAAATTCCATCAAGAATTCGCTCATAAGCTTTTAGCTGAGGGCAAGGCGTTTTTGTGCTTTTGCGATGAAGAGACTTTGGCTCTTAAAAAAGAAAAAGCCAAGGCTCTAAATAAGCCTTATCGCTATGATGGCACATGTGAAAATCTAAGTGCCGATGAAGTTTTTAATAATCCTCGTCCTGCTGTCGTGCGCCTAAAAATACCAAAAGATGCTGATTTTAGCTTTGTTGATGGTATTAAGGGCAAAGTGGATTTTGAGGCGATAAATTTTGATAGCTTTGTGCTACTTCGTGCGGATAAGACGCCAACTTATAACTTTGCTTGTGCTATTGATGATATGCTTGAGGGCGTTACTTGCGTGATTCGTGGTGAAGACCATGTAAGCAACACTCCGCGCCAAAATCTCATCCGCTCAGCACTAGGATATACGCAGGAGATTAAATACGCTCATTTGCCAATAATTTTAAATAAAATGGGGCAAAAAATGAGTAAGCGTGAGAACTCAAGCTCAGTAAAATGGCTGCTTGAAACTGGCTATATGAGCGAGGCGATTGCGAATTACTTGCTACTTTTAGGCAATAAAACGCCGTGTGAGATTTTTACGCTTGATGAAGCGACTGCGTGGTTTAGCCTTGATAAACTTAGCAAAAGTCCGGCGAAATTTGATGAAGATAAATTAGCCCAAATTAATCGTGAACACATAAAAAGAGCTAGTGATGAGAGACTAAAAGCACTTGGAATTTCAAAACCTGCTTTGGGTCGTTTTTACACGCAAGAAAGCTCGCTAATCCCAGAAATAAAAGAAAAAATAAGCGATGAAAATTTAGAAAATTCAATAATAGAAGATAAAGAATATGAAAATTCTAAAATGGATAATATAGAATATGTTATAGTTAAACAAGAAGACATTTTAGCTGTAGTTGAATAATATTATGCTATTTACTATATATTTA
>CALEHZ010000031.1 GCA_937875715.1 uncultured Campylobacter sp.
CGCTCGCCAAACCAGCCAAGCAGAAAAAATAGCGCAACCACACCAGCTAAAAGTGCCACAAATCCAGCCGTATCCATGCTTTTTGGCACATTGCCTTTTTGGCGGGCATCTTCGATTTTTTTGGGGGTGGGCTCTTCTGTTTTTTCTTGGTCGTCACCTGGTGGCATATTTACTCTCCAAAATTATTAAAAAATCAATGTTTTTATGCTGAATTTTTTAAAAAATTCAATTTTTAGAAAATTCAAAACAACAGCAGATTTGAATTTTCTAAAAAATTCAAAAAATTCACATAAGTTTTCTTAGTTTTAGCACCATTATCACCGTGCCTACACCGACATGAAGGTCGCGCGCTATGTTTTCTGGGCTTTTGCCAGCGTTGAAAAGTCGCTCGATCGTGTCTTCCTGGGCCTCAAAGCTTGGCGGCGTAATTTTGCTTATGCTTTTTGTGCGCTCTTCAAGGTCTTGAATGCGCTCTTCGTGCTCGTTTGTAAAGTCATCTACGCTATTTTCTAAGCGGCGCAAACTATCAAGCATAGGCAAAACCCTACTAGCAAGTGCTTCATTTATGCGTGCATCGATACGGCGTGTGATTTCTTCTAGGTTAAAAACAGCGCTTTTTGAGCTTTGTGACATGGTGCTAATTTGCGCTTTTAGCTCGTTTATTTCTTTATTTAGCGCATGGTTTGCTTCCATTAGCTTATCAAAGCTTTTTGTGTGATTTGCTATTTTATTTTGTAAATTTTGAATAATACTATATCCCCACACGAGCAAAAGTAGCACAAGCAGAGCAAAAATAATCATAATCAGTAAATCAATACTCATTCTCATCCTTTTTCTTATTTGCTCTAATGGCGCCTATTTCACATCTTGCGACATTACTAGCCCACTCTTTTTCATCTAATTTGCTAATTCTAGTGATTTTTGCGGTTTTGCTATTAAGTGCTTTAAAAAACAGCTTTATTTCTTTGTGAACAAAGCCCTTTATTTGCACTCTGGCAAAATACTCGCAATTTTCTTTTAAACACTCATCATCAAAAATAAAGCCCTCATAGCCAAACTTGCTTGCGTTTGCTTGGTATTTTAGCAGCTTTTGCGGTGCTTTGTTGCTTAAAAGATTTTCTATATGTTCAAGCTTTCTTAAAACTTCGGTTAAAAGCTTAATAGTGAGCAAATCGGTATTATCGCTTTTTTCCTTTGCTACAAGCAAGCTCATAAACTCATCTAGCCCATTGTGAGAAGCAGAAAATTCAGTCTCAAAATCAGAGCTAGCCTCTTCAAACTCTACGCTAAGCAAAGCCTCAACTACTCTAAACTCATTCATAATGAAATCCACACAAATATCATAAAAATAATGCTTACATAGCCATTCAATGTAAAAAATGCCCTATCAATCTTGCTAAAATCAGCTCGCACGATTTTGTGCTCTTTATACAAAATCACAGCATTTACAAAAATGCCAAAATACGCCCAAAAATGAAGTCCAGCACTAAAAGCAAACAAAAGCCAAAAAAGCACAGCCAAAGCGTGAAACAAGGCAGCTGCTGCCATGCTGGTATCTTTTCCAAAACGCGATGGTATGCTATAAAGTCCCATTTTTTTGTCAAACTCAAGGTCTTGTAAGCTATAAAGCACATCAAATCCAGCCACCCAAAATACCACGCCTAAGCAGAGCAAAATGCTCCACAGCGGAATTTCTCCACTTACAGCAATAGCACCAGCAATAGGCGAAAGCCCCAAACAAAGCCCCAAAACTAGATGTGCTAAGGCTGAAAAGCGCTTAAAATAAGTATAACTTGCTAAAATCAGCAAAAAAGGCAGCGAGAGCCAAAAGGCAAGAGAGTTTATAAAATACGCACAAAGGACGAAAGCAAAAGCATTTACGCCTATAAAAATTTTCATATTATTTCGCCCGATTCGCCCATCTACGCTAGGTCTATTCATCGTGCGTGGGTTTTGTTCGTCTATACTAGCGTCCAAATAGCGATTTACGCCCATAGCAAAGTTTCTAGCTGAAACTGCGCAAAGCACGCCAAGGACGAGCAAATACCAGCCAAACCACCACGAATTATTCACAGCCTTACTAGCTACAAACATCGCAGAAAATATAAAAGGCAGCGCAAAAATAGAATGCTTAAAAACAATAAGTTCTAGCGTGTCTTTTAAAGCCTTTAAAGTCATTTTAATCCTTAAAATAAATCGCTTATTCTAGCAAAAAATAATTAAAATTTCATAATAATTTTGTATAATTTTGCGTTTAATTTTGAATTTTTTAAGGATAAAAAATGCGTGAGTTTGCGCTCATTGGCACCACAGCTAGCGGAAAATCAGCCCTTGCTTTAAAGCTTGCAAAGCCTTTAAATGCCGTGATTTTAAGCCTTGATTCGCTTTGCGTGTATAAAGAAATATCCATCGCCTCAGCCAAACCAAATGAGAGCCAACTAGCACAAATTCGTCATTTTGGCGTAGATATCGTAAGCGTAAATGAAGATTTTAACGTGGGTGAATTTTTTAAAGAATATGAAAATGCTAAAAAATTCGCCTTAAAGAACTCAAAAAATCTCATCATCACAGGCGGCAGCGGCTTTTATCTAAATGCCATGCTAAAAGGACTTGCGCCAAAGGTGCCAAGAGCGGATTTTTATCCATCAAATGCTGAAATTTACAAGCATTGCGCTAGAATTGATGAGAAATTTGCCGCTAAATACAGCGCAAACGATACTTTTAGATTGCAAAAATGGTGGGATATTTTTGAATTTTCTAGCATTTGCCCAAGTGAGTTTTTAGCCACTAACACTGCTGCGCCGATTTTACAAAACATCGATATTTACGAGCTTTGTTTTGATAAAGAGCTTTTAAGAAATAGAATTAAAGAGAGAACAGAACAAATGCTAAAAATGGGGCTTTTAAACGAGGCAAAAGAGCTTTTTACACATTTTGATGAGAGTTTAAAGCCGCTTAATTCAATCGGGCTTAAAGAATGTAAGGAATTTTTTGCTGGTATTATCAAAAATGAAGCAGAGCTAAAAGAGCTTATTATCACGCATACAGCGCAGCTTGCCAAACGTCAAAGAACTTTTTTTAACTCACAATTTCAAGCTAAAAAATTAAACCCAAATGAAGCTTATGAAATAATTTTAAATGATTTTAAATAAGTGAATTTTATAAAATTCATTTTAAATTTTTGCTTGAATTTTATGAATTTTATAAAATTCAAACTAATTGCAATGTTTGCAATTTGGCACGGTGCCGATTATACTAAGCGCAGAAAGCTCTGAACCAAGTCTTTTTTCTAAGTGATTTTGGTATTCATCCATTTTAGCATCCTTGCTAAATATGTCGCTTACGCTGCCGCAGTGCTTACAAACGATGTGAATATGCTCTTTTTCGTAAATATCATAGCGAGTTTTTTGGCTTGGAGTGGCGATTTCTACTACTAAATTTTCTTCCATTAAGGCGCTTAGATTTTTATAAACAGTCGCTAATGAGATGCTTGGATGCTCATTTTTAATCATTGCGTAAAGTTCGTCAATGTTTGGATGTGTGTGAGCGCTCAGGC
>CALEHZ010000032.1 GCA_937875715.1 uncultured Campylobacter sp.
TGGCTGATTGAAAACGAAGGCAATGGCAGAATGAGCACCACAATGCCAGATATTTTAGTAAGCATTTGTGGCGTAGAAAAAATCTGTGAGAGCGTAGAAGACGCTGCTACTGCAAATACTTTGCTTTGCCCAAGTGCCACAGGTCAGTTTATCTCAAACTACAATAACATAATCGCAGGTCCAAGACGCCCTGGCGAATTAGATGGACCAAAAGAATGCCATATAATTATCCTAGATAATGGCAGAAGCGACATGCTAGCACACGAGGATTTTAGCGAAGCACTTCGCTGTATTCGCTGTGGTGCGTGTATGAATTTCTGCCCAGTGTATGATAAAATCGGTGGTCATAGCTACCGTGCTACTTATCCTGGTCCTATAGGCGAGGTTATAAGCCCACAAATTTTTGGCATGGACAAATACGGCGACATTAGCTCGCTTTGCTCACTTTGTGGCAGATGTAGCGAGGTTTGTCCGGTAAAAATTCCACTTGCTGATTTAATCCGCAAACTTCGCCGTGAGTGTGCAAATCCAGATGATAGCAAGCTAAGAACAAAATGTGAGCCAAAACCATCACAAAATATGGTATTTAAATACTTCACAAGCTTTGCAACCTCTGGGTCAAAATGGCGCTTTTTAATAGGCATGGCACATACTTTCCACGCCTTTGTGCCACTAGTATCATGGCTGCCAGTACTTAGCGCATGGAACAAATACAAAGAGCTGCCTAAATTAAAATATAATTTAGATGCAAATATGAAAAAAATTGAAGGTGTGATCTATGAGTAAAGAAAGTATTTTAAACGCTTTAAAGCGTGGGGTAAAAAAAGAAGTATTGCCTGGTGCTACACCTGATCCAAAAGCTTTTATCAAAGACGCAAGTGATGATTTGGTGGCTGAGTTTATAGAAAGAGCCACAGCAAATAAAAGCATCATCGTCGAAAGCAGCGAAGAAAATCTAGCAAATTCTTTAAATGAGATAATTGCTAAAGAAAATGCTAAAAATCTAATTTATCCACTAAGCACGGCTAGCGTGGCTTCAACGCTAAATGTAGAGAATAAATTCGCCTTTGATAAAGAGATTGAAAGCTTTAAAGAACAAATATTTGATTACGATATAAGCGTAATTAAGGCTCGTGGCGCAGTTTCAGCGCATGGTGTGACTTGTATAGCATCAAGCGTGGATCAACCACGCCTTTTAAGCCTAGCTCCAAAAATCTGTGTGGCAATTTTGAAAAAAAGCGATATCGTAAAATCAGTAAGCGAACAGCTAAATAAAATCAAAGCCCAAGATGGCAAACTACCTACAAATGTAGTCTTCATCTCAGGCCCAAGTAGAACTAGCGATATTGAATTACAGCTTGTTTTGGGCGTTCACGGCTCACAAATATTCTATGTAGTTTTGATCTAAGCTACATAAATTTTCTGCGAATTTTTTAGAAAATTCGCAGAAGCTACTTTCACAAAATTCACCAAACGAAACGAAGTAGAAAATTCAGTGACTGAATTTTTTAGAATTTTATGAATTTTATAAAATTCAGCCTTGAATTTTATAAAAAGGACTGAAAATATTTTAATGGTAGGTGCTAGTGGAGTAGGTAAAACTCATCTTGATAGCTCCATAGGATTAGAAGCTGTGCAAAATAGAATAAAGACTAAGTTTATAAGTGCAAGTGATTTGATGCTGCAACTTAGCTCAGCTAAGATGATGGGTAAGCTAGAGAGCTACTTTAAAAGAGTGATTTGTGCTACAAAGCTACTAATTATTGATGAATCCCTTTATTTAAAGCTTAATGAAGAACAGGCTAATTTATTCTTTGAAGTAGTAAATAGACGCTATGAACAAGGCTCTATTATCTTACTTATAATCTGCCTTTTATAAAATGGCAAAGCGTTCTAAATAACGATGAAGTCTATTATTGATAGACTCATTCATCATAGCCATATAATTAGCATTAGTGGGCAGAGTTATAGACTAAGAGATAAAAAGAGAATTTTAGAATAAAAGCTGCGTGGTGTTTATTTGGAATGTTTAAAAATAATTTGGCTAAAAAATTCGCTTTTCTATTATCATTTTTAGCAGAATTTTATGTAATTTTTACGCCTTAAAATCTATCTTTGAATTTTTTATATTTGCTTCTATATTTTTTATCACAGAGCTTAAATCTTGTGTATTTTCATCTATTAGCAGTCCAGCTTTTGCTAGAAGTGCTTTTTGCTCAGCATTTAGTGAGCCTACACCACCCATAAGTTGCTGTAAAAAAGCTTTTTTTAGCAAGTCTTCACCAGCATTTATTTGATTTATTATATCTCCTGCAATAGCTGTTATAATATCTGTTACATCTTGGTCGTGCTCGTTTTTATCAAGCATTTCGCCATATGTTATTTTGCCATCGCTATTTTTATCATTTAATAAAGTCTTATTAAGTTCTGCTTCTATGCTATCGCTTGCGTATTTGCCAGCAGCATAAGAAGTAACATGTTTATTTTTAAAATCTTCTCCTAGTTTCATATAGCTTTCTGTGCTAGTTGAAGTATCGACCATTGCATAAAGGCTATAAAAGCCATGTGAAGTAAAACCAGAGTTTGTATTTGCTAACTCATCTTGGCTTAAATAGCCGTTATTATCGCTATCGCTACTAGCATATCCGCGCTTATAGGCAATATCGCCAAACCATCCAGCTACGAAGCTTTCAGCCTTGCCACTTAATATTTGCGAACCATCATTTCTAGTAAAGAAATCTTGTTTGCCAAACACGCTTTCAAGCTTGGCTAAATTTTCATCGCTAAGTCCA
>CALEHZ010000033.1 GCA_937875715.1 uncultured Campylobacter sp.
CGTGCTTAAATCAAGCTTTGAAGTATTTAAAGCAAATTTTTTAAGCGCCGTTAAATCACTTTTTGTAATGCTAAAATCAAAACTTCCGCTCAAAAAAAGGGTGTTATTTTTAAAAGTAAAATTCATAAAAAACCTTGAAAAATAAAAGCTAGATTATAACTCATTTTTGATAAAATAATGATAAATTCAAAGTTTTATAAATTAAGTTTAGCGTGGCTGAATTTTTTAAAAAATTCAAAAAATTCAGCCAGTGAGACGAAGCAAAATACTGCGGTGAGCAAGACAAAATTTAAACTGAATTTTTTAAAATTGCCTTGAATTTTTTAGAATTTTATAAATTCCAAAAAATTCAAAAACAAATATCTGCTAGAATTCTACGCCTTTGCGTCACAAATGAAAAACTCCATAACCTTTCCAAGCGCACGCACTTCTTTTTTCATCTCGTCGATTTTTTCTGTGCTTGTGTTCATATTTTCTTTTGTAGAGTGCGAAATTTTCACGATTCCTTCTACATTTTCATTTAAAACTCTCATATCTTTTGCGCCTTCTTCAGCCACTTTTGCTGCTCTGGCTGCTTTGTTTGATGAGTCTGCGCTGGTGCTATAAATGCCATTTAGCATGTTAGCCACGCTATTTGCTAGCTCATAGCCTTCTTCTACTCTTGGCACGCTTGCTTCGATGATTTCAACGGCGTTATTTACTTCTTTTTGGATGAGTTTGATTGTATTTGCGATCTCTTCTGTGGCTGTGCCTGTGCGCTCAGCTAGCGAGCGAATCTCATCAGCTACAACAGCAAATCCACGACCAACCTCTCCAGCTCTAGCTGCCTCAATAGCAGCGTTTAGCGCAAGTAGGTTTGTTTGGTCTGTAATCTCGCTAATAAGCTCGGTAGCACCACCGATCTCAGTAGCGTGTGTGCTAAGCAGCTTGATCTGCTCGGCTTGTTTGATGGTATTTTGGCGGATTTCTTGCATCTTACTAGCTACATAATCGCTTTCTTTTTTACCTGCTTGGCTTAGTTTTGTGGCTTCATTTGAGTTTGTTTGAGTTTCATCTGTGATTTGTTTGATTTGATTTGTGCCTTCTACCACATCTGCGATGATTTTTGAGCTTGCATCTGTTACTTTGCTTTGTTCGGCTACATTTTGACTTACTTTTTCAAAGTTATTTGCCAAAAGATGCGCTGATTCTTCTACTTTATTTATGGCTTGTTGGACATTACCAGAAATCTCAGCAAGTTTGTTTTTCATATCAATTGCGCTGGCTAGCAAGCTATTTGGATATTTTGTAGTAGCACGGACGCATAGATTTCCACGAGCTACTTCCTTGATTATGCGGCTAACCTCGCTTGGCTCACCTCCAAGCTGTGCTAAAATGCTGCGTGCTGTAGATATAGTGATGATTATACCGATGATTATAGCGATTACAGTAATTACAAGCATAAGAGTGATGAAACCACCTGTGATTGAGCGAACCTGGGCTGTAAGTCCTTGATTTAAAAGCTCTTCAAGGTCGATAAATTCATTTATCGCTGCTAGCCACTGAGTAAAATACTCAGCAGTTTCATGCATCAAAAGTTCTTTTGCCTTATTGTCCTCTCCAGATTGCTTAAGCTCAATTATTTTTTTATACGAAGCTTCAGTTTTTACTCTAATGTCTTGGATTTTTTTTAAAATAGCAAGTTCTTCGGCGTTTGCTACGCCAGTTGCGTTTAGAGTCTCCATAGCCATATAACTAGCGATATAAAAGCCATCAAGGTCTTCAATTTTAGCCAAAAGTGCTTTAAGTCCTTCTTTTTCATCCACTAGCACGACATCACGAATCGCAATGGCTCTATCATGCACGCTGCCACGAAAGTTAATAGCAAATCTTTGCTGTTGTGCGTTTGTATCGTTGATTTGAGTAAGCATACCATTTACTTTATTTATTTGCACGATACCAACACAGGCTAAAATAATTAGTAGCGCTATTACAATGCCAAAACCGATGCCGATTTTGCTGCCGACTTTCATATTTGAAAAGTCCATTTTTTCTCCTTATTTTTTGAATTTTTTGCAAATTGTAAGGGCGGAATTATATAAACATTTTTATTAAAAAATGTTAAATATGCTTGTAAATTTCAAATTTCCTTGCTTTTAATGGAATTGAATTTTTTAAAATTGCTTTGAATTTTTTGAAATTTTATAAAATTCATAAAATTCCAAAAAATTCATAAAATTCACTCTAAATTAGCTGTGAATTTTATCTTAAAGCTCTTCAAATATTTTTTTAAAATTTTCTGGAATTTTGCTTAAAACATCGTTTTCTAAATATACAAGCTTAACTTCTGCTTTAAAAATCACTTTTTCTTCTAGTAAAATTTCTTGTTCTAAAATAACGCTAATATCTGTGATTGATGCGCACTTTGAGCGAATTTCGATAGTATCTGCTAGCTTTGCAGCACCTTTAAATTTTGCTTTTATCTCAGCGATTACAAAGTAGTTTGTAGGCGTAAAAGCGTCTTTTCCAAGCTTGCTAAAAATATACTCGCTTCTAGCTCGCTCACAAAATTTAAAATAATTTGCGTGATAAACTCTGCCCTGAGCATCTGTATCGTCATAATAAATGCGAAATTTCATTTTAGCCCCAAAAAGATTTTTGCTTTTAGGAAAAAGAGCAGCAGTTGCGCTACCATCGTAGTTTTAAGCACCATTTCACTGGCTTTATGAACGGCGTTAAATTTCTCATCAATATTATTAGAATTATTCATTATAAAATCCACGCAGTAGCAAAAAATTCCAGCCAAAACCACAAGCAAAAGCGCTAACATAAAAGTGCTGATTTTTAGCCTGATATCGCTTGTGTTTTTACGCCACGAAAGTGCTTCAAAAAGCAGAGCAAAAATCGCCACAAACAGCGCAATAAGGCTATATTTTAAGAAAAATTGCCCAAGCAGTGTGCCAGCTTGCAAAGCGCTTAGTGTGCCTGGTTCAATGTAAAGGTCGCTGCCAAACAAAATAGGCGCAAACAAGGCAATTGCGACTTCCAAGCCCAAAGTAAGGCCCAAAAGCAAAAGATAAATACTAAAGAGTGCTTTCATTTTTTTCCTTAATTTTTTATTTTAAAAAGGGCAAAAGCTAAATTTAAAAAATTCAGCTGTGAATTTTATAAAATTCACAAGATTTTATAAAATTCAAAGCCTGAATTTTATAAAAGCTTGAATTTTATAAAATAGCAGCCTATTCTCTTTTATAATCATCTTGTAAGCGCACAATATCATCTTCGCCCAAGTAGCTGCCAACTTGAACTTCAATTAGCTCTAATGGTGTTTTTGCCGTGTTTTGTAAGCGATGGACTGAGCCTGCTGGAATATATGTGCTTTGATTTGCGTATAGTTTTAGATCTTCTTCGCCGTTTTTAATGATAGCTTCGCCGCTTACTATTATCCAGTGTTCGCTGCGATATGTGTGCTTTTGAAGGCTTAAGCGACCGCCTGATTTTACGATGATTCGCTTGACTTTGTAGCCCTCGCCTTCTGCTAGTATTTCGTAGCTGCCCCACGGACGATATGCTTTTGTGTGAATTTGTGCTAGGTCTGGGCGCTCTGCTTTGATTTGATTGTAGATTAGTTTTACATCTTGGCTGCAGCCTTTATTTACGATGAGCAGGGCATCTGCGGTGTCAATGACGATGAGGTCATTTGTGCCTACTAGGCTTACTTGGCGGTTGCTTCTTACAAAGCAGTTTTTGGAATTTGCGCTGTAAAAATGTGAGCTTGGAATACGTTTTGAGAGCTCATCAAAGCTGCCAAGATCGCTCCAACCAGCATTTAGCTCTACCATTGCGATTTTATCGCTTTTTTGCATCAAGGCATAATCAATGCTAATATCAGGCAGTGCGTCCATTTGAGCTGGATTTATGCGAATTAGCTCACCATCTTTTTTAGCGTTTTCTATAGCGTTTTTAGCAGCATTTAGCACATCTGGGGCGTGAGCTTCAAGCTCATCTAAAAGAGTGCTAGCTTTGAAGCAAAACATACCGCTATTAAAGAAATATCCGCCATTTTCTATGAATTTTTTGGCTGTAGCAGCATCTGGCTTTTCTGTAAAGCTTTTTACTTCATAGCAATTATTTTCTAAGCTTTGCCCTGCGCAAATATAGCCATATCCTGTATTTGGCGTATCTGGCGTGATACCAAAGGTTACTAATTTCCCAGCCCCAGCTAGATTTTTAGCCTTTTGTAAAGCTTCTTTAAAAGCATTCTCATCGCTGATTATGTGGTCGCTTGCGCTTACAAAAATGATTTCATCAGGCTGGACGCTCAAAGCACCAAAGGCGATAGCTGCTGCTGTGTTTCTGCCAAAAGGCTCTAAAATAAAGCTAGCAGGCTCGTTTTCGCATTCATCAAGAGCTAGAAAATAGTGATTTTCATTGCATATGATTATGTTTTTAGAAGTCTTATCGGCGTTTTTACAGCGATTTAAAGCTAGATTAAAAAGCGATCTGCCATCAACCATTTTTACAAATTGTTTTGGCAACAAAGTGCGTGATAGTGGCCACAGCCTAGTGCCTGAGCCACCACAAAGAATTATATTTGTCATTGTTTCTCTTTTGTGAAATTTGCGAAATTATAACAAAATTTTTGTAAATAATTTTGAATTTTATGAATTTTATGGCTTATTGACACTGCGGCAATTTTAGGCTTAATGATAAAAAGTGTGGTTAAATCCCGCTTTAAAGAGCAAGCCCAAAAAAGCTCGTCTATTTCCTTTGAATTTTTTAAATATCCATTTTCTAGCATAATTGCTTAAAGTATCCAAATCATAAATATTCATGATAAAAAGCATATTGTCGTAGTCTAGATATTTTAAAGCTTTTATATCATTTAATGAGTTTATATTTTTATCGATTGCGATGACCTCTGCTTGTGAGACACTGATGCCAAAGGCGATTTTAAAATCAGCGCCTTTATCCATAGCTACAAGCGCTGGCGAAAGCCCCATGCAGCCGACATCTAAATCCCCTGAAATCAGCGCTTCTATAATAGTCTCGCCGTTAGAAAAATAATGCCTTTGAATCTTACTTAAAAATACATGTGGATTTTTGTGAGTATTGCCAAGGCTGTCTTTTATTTTTGCGCCCTTTAAATTTTTGCCCAGCAAGCCAAGCTCGGTTGAATTTTATAAAATTCATAAAATTCAAAAACTGAATTTTATAAAATCCATAAAATTCACTAAACAAGGCGTAGCAAAAAATTCAAAGCCTGAATTTTATAAAATCACGCTAGAAGCATAGCTGCTGCTACTTCATTACTCACGGCTTTGCCTTTTAGGATTTCTAAAAGCACAAGTCCAAAATCCACAGCTGTGCCTGGACCTCTTGATGTGATGATTTTACCACTAATGACCACCTTTTTGCTGCTTGGCGGATTTGTGCTTACATTTGCCTCAAAGCCTGGATAGCAGGTGTATTCGCCGTTTATGAGTCCGGCACGAGCTAGTGCCATAGGCGCAGCGCAGATCGCAGCGCAGTATTTATTAGCTGCTGCTTGTGCTTTTAAAATATCTAGTAGAGCGGCGCTATCAGCTAAAAACTGCGCACCAGGCAGTCCACCAGGCAAAATCACCATATCACAGCTGTTAAAATCATAGTTTTTCAAGGTAGTATCGGCTGTGATTTTTATGCCGTGAGCGCCGCTTATGCTTTCATTTTCAAGCCCCACAAAGCTTACATTTACCCCGCCACGCTTTAAAATGTCAAAAGGCGCTGTGGCTTCAATTTCTTCAAAACCATTTGCCAAAATTATCGCTGCGTTCATCTTTATTCCTTTAATTGTTCATCTTATCTTGTGCTGTGATGCCAAGCAAAAATAGCCCTGTTCTAATACTTAAAGCACAAAGTGCAAAAAGCTTTAAAAGCTCGTTTTCATGCTCGCTGCCAAGCACTCTATTTTCATTGTAAAACTTATGAAAATCACCAGCTAGATTTCGCAAATACTCAGCCACTTTGTGTAAAGCCCTGCTTTGAAGTGCGTTTTCTAGCACCAGTGGCAGCGAAAGCGCGCTAAAAGCTAGATTTTGAGCCCCATCATCCAACACGCTCATATCGGCATTTATAATATCTTTCCAGCTTTTGCCAGCCTTGCTAAAGACTTGATTTACACGTGCGTGAGCGTAGTTTATGTAATAAACCGGATTTGAGCTATCTTGCTTTTTTAACTCGTCAATGTCAAACTCAAGTGGAGTATTTGCTGCCTTGCTAATAAAAATGTAGCGCAGAGCGTCTTTGCCGATTTCAGCGGCGATTTCGCTCATCAAAATCGCTGTGCCATTTCGCTTTGAGATTTTAAAAGGCTTGCCATCTTTTAGCAAGTTTACCATTTGCATCAAAATCACCTCAAGCTTGTTTTCATCGTGTCCTAAAAAATTTATCGCAGCTTTTAATCTAGCGATATAGCCATGATGATCAGCGCCCCAAATGTTGATATAATGATCACTTTGACTTTTGTATTTGTATCCGTGATAGATAATATCGCCTGCTAGATAAGTAGGTCTGCCATCTTCTCGCACCACGACTCTATCTTCATCATCGCCTTTTTTAGTGCTTGCTATGTAGATTTTGCCTTCTTTTTTATACATTTGACCTGAATTTTCTAGCCTTGCGATAGTTTCGTCTAAAAGCGGATAAAGTGCCTTTTCGCTAGCCCAGTTTTCAATGAAAATATCAACATCGCTTAAATCTTTTTTAATAATTTTTAATACTTCATCTTTGGCAACTTGCGCTAGTTTTTTCTCATCTTCAAAAAATTCAGCCCCAAACTCGCTTTGAATTTTCTCAATTATCACATCTATATACTCGCCTCTGTAATATTTCTCAGGGTAAATCACCTCTTTGCCAGCAAGCTCTTTTGCTCTTAAAGCCACGCTAGTTCCAAGCAAATCTATTTGATTTCCAGCATCATTTATGTAATATTCTGTGTGAATTTTATGCCCTAAATGTGCCCCAATTCGTGCAAGTGCATCGCCATAAACTGCGCCACGCACATGTCCTATGTGAAGTGGGCCAGTTGGATTTGCGCTAATATACTCTATGTAATACTTTTGCGGCTTTTCTTGGCTTATTTTGGCAAAATTTTCTGGTGCTTTTAAAGCAGCGGTGGCGATTTGATTTAAAAATTCATTTGAAAGCTTGAAATTTACATATCCGCCCACAGCTGTAGCACTAAAAAGTCCAGCAGCATTTTGATTTGCCTTTTCATTCGCCTTAGCTGCAAGCTCACTAGCAATTATGTTTGGCGACTGTTTTTGCTCTTTTGCTAGGGCAAAAACAGGCAAAGCAAAATGCGCAAGAGCCTTATCTTTTGGGCTCTCAAGCTTTAAATCACCCAAAATATCATTTAGAGCTTCTTTTAATGTATTTTTCATTATGCGTTTTGATTTTGTGTTTTATTTTGCGTGCTTTGATCTAAGCCTTCAGCTTTTGTTATTTGCTCGTTTGGCTCGTCTTCGCTCATTTCTTTTTTAAAGGTTTTTATGCCCTTACCTACGCCTTTTGCAAGCTCTGGAATTTTTTTAGCTCCAAAAAGTAAAACAATCACCGCTAGAACAATCAGCCAGTGTCCCATACTAAAACTTCCCATATTTACTCCTTTAATTTAATTTTGCCACTTAGCTTTAAGTGTGCCTATATCAATATTTGAGCTTTTATTTTGCATAGAAATAAAAACCGACCTTAGCTCGTCATAAGCTTTTTCTAAATCCTCGTTAATGATGATATAATCATATTCTTTTAGATATTCCATCTCGCCAGTAGCGTTTTTTAGGCGCTCTTTTATGCTTTCATTATTTTCTGTGCCACGATTTTTAAGCCTGTTTTCAAGGGTGCTTTTGTCCTTTGTCGTTACAAACACCGAAGTCAGCGCAAAATCCTGCTTTCTGGCTAAAATAAAACCTTGAACATCTATATCAAAAATTACGATTTTATTTTCATTTAAAGCCTTGATAACGGGCTTTAAACTCGTGCCGTAGAAGTTTCCGTGCACATTCGCCCATTCTAAAAAGTGCCCAGCTTTAATATCAGCCTCAAACTCATCTTTGCTGATAAAATGATAATTTACGCCGTTTTTTTCGCCATCTCGTGGCGCTCTAGTTGTGCTAGAAATGGAAAAATAAGTGTTTTTAAACTCGCTAAAAAGCTTGTTTAAAAGCGAGCTTTTCCCACTTCCGCTTGGACCACTGATTAATAAAACTTGCCCTATCAAATATTTTCCTTCACAATAGTGAATTTTATAAAATTCACTTTAAAATTTAGAAAATTCAGCCTTGTAAAATTCACTCGCAAAGCTTGAAAATTCATAAAATTCAAGCTTGAATTTTATGAATTTTATAAAATTGCTTTTATGATTTTATTCATCAAAGCTTATATTTATCTTAATTTTCATGCCTTTAATCGCTTCTTTTAATTTAGAATTAGCTAGCGCAGCACCTAGTGTTTCTGTGATTTCTTCGCTTATTTTAGCCTTCGTGGCGTCTAAATCACCGCTGCTATTTTCATCATTTTGCGCAGTATTTTTACTAAGCTCAAGCCCAAGTGCGTCTGCTAAATCGCTTTCATTAAGCCCAGAAAATTCATCATCTAAGTTTGAGGTTTCATCTTTTAAGTTTGAATTTTCTGTGCCCAAATTTTCTTCTTGTAACTCTTCTAGGCTTTCTTCTTCAATCTCTAAGCTTTCAAGTTCGCTTTGATCAGCTTCGTTTTTGGCTTCGTCTATGTCCGCCTCGCTTGGAATTTCGCTAATCTCTGCTAGTTCATCACTTTGTTCTTCGATATCTTCGCTGATTTCTTCTAGTTGTTCTAGCTCATCTTCCAAATCACTGCTTTGAGTGCTTTCATCAGGTTTGGCATCGATCATCAAATCAGTCATATTTTGAGTGATTTCAGCCATATCAGCTGAGCTAAGCTCGGTATCGGCGATTTTTTCATCATCTGTGGCTTGTTCTGCTAGAGCCTTTGCTGTTTTTTGCTCTGCTGCTTGGATTTCTGCTTTTAATTTTGCTAATTTATCTTCTTTAACCTCTTCTATACTCTCTAAATCAGCAAAATTTTCTGGGATTTCATCGTCTGTTCTTGCTTCATCTTTTGGTGGCACAAATCCTGAAATACTATCTAAATCAGCCAAATCTTCGCCCGGTTTGTGATCAAAAATTTCTTCTTTTTCTTCTTCTATAATCTCAGCTTCGTCAATTGAATTTTCTGCTGAATTTTCTAAAATATCATCTGCTGAATTTTCTAAAATATCACCTGCTGAATTTTCTAAAATATCACCTGCTGAATTTTCTGGCTGCGCATCTAAATTATCTATTTCTTCTACAATTGAACTAAGCTCGGCTAATTGAACCTCTTTTTCCGCAGCTATTTCACCAAGTTCGCCAGGCTCATCATCTAAAACTTCTTTTAATTCGCCCTCAAAATCTACGCTTTGGCTATTTTCATTGCTAGCCGCAGCAGGAATTTCATCAGCCACTTCATCATCAGCTGCTTCATCAGCAGCTACTTCATCAGCAGGAATTTCATTAGCCACTTCATCACTCACTTCATCAACAGAAAATTCATCAGCTGCTGTTTCATCTAAAATTACTTCTTCTTGGGTCTCGTCTTTTTGATCGATTTTATCAAGCATATCGTCCAAATCCACGCCCAAATCATCAAAAGAGTCACCAATGCTAAGTCCCTCATCAAGGCTATCGCTAAAAGAATCAAGGCTTTTTGTAGCAGCTGGTGTAGTTTGGGCAGCTTCTTTTTCTTCGTTTAAAGGACTGATTTTTTGAACCTTGTCAATAAAATCAGTCGGCAAAAACGGCTTTTCAAGGCTGTATTTACCAAGCTTTTTTTCATAATTTCTAGGAATTAAAAACAAAATTTCCTTGCCAAAAGGCGTGTAATCTGTGTCTTCATCAACCATTTCGTGATCGCAAATAAGCAAATCACAACTCCAAGGTGCAATTTGTGTGAGATTTTCTATCTCTTCTAATTCGTAGCCGATTTTGTCAAGACTTAGTTTAACAAGCCTTGAAATAACTGGATTTTGATTTAATAATACTACTTTCATTATTTTTTCCTGAAAAAATTTGCTAATTTTAGCGAAAAATCCTTAAAAAAACAAAAATGGAAAGTCATTTAAGATTTTTATAAGCAAAGAATTAAAAAGCCTTATAATTGCTGAAATTATCGCCATTAGCACAGCAAAGGCAACCACAATTTTAATTGGAAAGCCAACAACAAGCAAATTAAATTGTGGCATTGTTTTCATAAGCATTCCAAAAATAAAATCACTCATTAAAGCAAGCGCAAGTATAGGAAACGCCGTAATAAAGCCAAATAAAAACATATTTACCACGCTTTTTGCTGTGTATTTCCAAAGATTTTCATTTGGATAAAAGCTGCCAAGCTCGATATATTCCATACTTTTGCCCAAAAACTGCAAAATTACATGATGTCCATCAGCTAGTAAAAACGCCGTAAGCACGAGCAAAGTAAGCGCATTTGAAATCAGTGGGCTTTGAATGCCGGTTTGCGGGTCCATCACATTTGCCATAGAAAAGCCCATAACCATGCTGATTTGCTCGCCAGCAAGGCTTAAGGCACCAAAACAAATCGTAAGCAGTCCGCCAGCAATTAGCCCAAAAAGTAGCTCAGCTAAAGTCTCAAGCACCAAGTATTCTATGCCGATACTAGCGAGGTTTGGCGCCTTTGCCATAGGCAGCAAAAAAACGCTAAGAGTGATAGCAAGTGCGGTTTTAACGACAATTGGAATTTGTGCATGAGAAAAAAACGGAAAGAACACCATCAAGGCGCCTGTGCGCACAAAAAGCAAAAAAAAGGTGATGACATTACCCTGTGTTAAATACGCTAAAAATTCCACTTTTTTTCTTTGATTTAGATTTTACTGAGCCGCTTTGCTGCGTTTGCAAAGTGAATTTTATAAAAGTAAAGCTGTGAATTTTATGAATTTTATAAAATTTAGTTTGAATTTTTGCTTCGCATATTGGGTGAATTTTTTAAAATTTTATGAATTTTATAAAATTCAAGCCACTTTAAAGTAACTGAATTTTATAAAATTCAAAAGCAATTTAAGCGTGGTCGCGAAGATAGTCAATCACACTTAGAGCTGCGATTGCACCATCGCTGGCTGCGCAAACTACTTGTTTTGGTGAGTCTTCTCTCAAATCGCCTGCTGCAAAAAGTCCAGGCAAAGAAGTGTGCATTTTGTGATCTACTTTGACATTTCCAGCCTCAGTTAGCTCACAAATACTCTTGCCACTTTCGTCTTTTAAAATGGCATTTTGGACATTTAAGCCTACAAAGGTAAAAATTCCAGGCACGGCGATTTCTCTTTTGCTGCCGTCTTTAAGCGTCACACGAACGCCAGTTACGCCCATATTATCGCCTAAAATTTCATCAATTGTGGCGTTTAGAACAAACTCGATTTTCTCGCAGTTTTTCGCTCTTTCAACTGTGCTTGGAGCTGCTCTAAACTCATCTCTTCTGTGGATTAAATACACTTTTTTACAAATATTTGCTAAATATTGTGCTTCTTCAAGCGCTGTGTCGCCACCACCTAAAACGGCAACTTCTTTGTTTTTATAGAAAAATCCATCGCAAGTAGCGCAGGTGCTAACGCCACGCCCAAAAAATTCATCCTCGCCTTTTACACCAGCTCTTTTTGGTTTTGAGCCGGTGGCTACAATTACGGTTTTTGCCTCTACGCTTTTGCCGCTATCAAAATGGATTACAAAAATTTTATCTTTTTTTTCTATTTTAGTTGCGTTTTCCATCTCAATTTTTAGCCCAAAGCGTGTGCACTGCTCTGTCCAAGGCGCCATAAATGTGATGCCATCTACTACTTGCGGAACGCCTGGATAGTTTTCCATTTCAGAACTTGATGTGATTTGTCCGCCTGGCATTCCTTTTTCAAACATAACCACGTTTTTTACACCGCCACGAGTGGCATATAGTCCAGCAGCAAGTCCAGCAGGTCCGCCACCGATGATTGCTAAATCTAGCATTTTATCTCCTTAAAAATATAAAAAAAGCTAAACTTGCTTCACAAAAATTTTACATTTTTTTGATAAACTTCCACTCGTTCTTTTAACCAATGAAAGACGCAAGTTTCCCCCAAAAAGCTTTTGTCGTTCTTCTATGCTTTTTGGGGGTTTTTTAGAGCAAATTAAAGCAATGAATTGATTTTATCAGCAATTGCTACTTTGCTTTGAGCGCCGATTAAAGTCTCTTTTACTTCGCCATTTTTGAAAAATAGCATAGTTGGAATTGAGCGAACGCCGTATTCTGCTGCTAGGTCTTCAACCTCATCAGTATTTACTTTGCAGATTTTAGCTTTGCCATCAAACTCAGCAGCTAGCTCGTCAATAACTGGCGCTAACATGCGACATGGACCACACCAAGGTGCCCAAAAATCTACCAAAGTTACGCCTTCTTTTACAGTTTCTTCAAACTGCGCCTTATTTGTTAATTCAATGTATTTTCCCATTGTTTTCTCCTTGAAAGATGAATTGCGGAATATTATAATAAAAAATACAATATATATTAAATCAAAGAAAAATTATTTAATAAATTTTATTATCTACTTTAGCTTTGAATTTTATGAAATCCAGAAAATTCAGCCTTGAATTTTCTGGCTCATTAACTGCAGCGAGTTTGAATTTTCTGAAATTTTAGAAAATTCAAAATCGCTGCAGTATTTTTCAGAAAATTCAGAAAATTCAAACTCGCCGTAGTATTTCAGAAAATTCAGAAAAAGCGAGACAAATTCAGAAAATTCGCGGTAGCGGCTGTTAAAAAAAAGGCGCGGCATTTTAGATGATTTTCGCTGCGGCGGCTTGAAAATAGAACATATAGTTCATTGAAAGCCGCCGCAGTGAATTTTCTAAAAGTGAATTTTCTGAAAATTTTGAATTTTCTAAACTTTTAGCAAATTTAAGTTTTACAAAAAATTTATTATCAAAAAGCTCAAAAATCTCCATATATTCAAGATCAAAGCTTAGAAGCTCGCTTAAAACCATAGCCATATTCCAGCCACGACGCACAACAAGCCTTACACAAAGCCCATTTTCATCACTGATTTTTGCTGAAATATTTGCACATTCCATCGCCCAAAGTGCGATATTTATTATTTCATCTGCTTTGTATTTTATGAAAAATAAATTTGAAATAATTTGAAAAATTCTACTTTTTGTAGAATTTTCTAGTTCTAAAAATTTAGGATTTTTTTTGATTAAATTTTCTTTTTTTGCCCTTGCTCTATTTTCGCCAAGAAAGAGCGTATCAGCGTTTTTAAGGGCTTTTATAGCATTTTCATAAAGCTCTTTTAGTGTAGTGGCTGCATTAGTGCTATAAAAGCCCTCATTTGTAGCATTTACAATGCTGTAAGTAAGAATATATAGCATTTTTAAGGCTTTAACATCATCTATGTGAGAAATCAGCTTTAAGGCGTTTTTGTTCCCATCTTTTAGTGCTATATTCATAAGTGAATGATTTTTGATTAAATTTACGCCCAAATTCACACAAGCTGCACTAAGTCCTAGCTTGCTAGCATAGGGACGAAAAATATTTGCACCTTGAATAGCATGCTCGCTATTATCGCCGCCTTGGCTTTTTGCTACCTCGTGCATTAAAGCAACTAGCTTTAAAAGTGCCTTATTTTCAGCACTTAGCTCATCATAAAGACTTTTTACAAACTCATCTTTTATATTTTCAAGGTAAAAAACGCACATTA
>CALEHZ010000034.1 GCA_937875715.1 uncultured Campylobacter sp.
AAGTTTGGCATTTGGGGCTGAGTGTTCCAAGCCGCCTATCATTTTACAAAATCCACGACTTGCCAAAGCCGCAAAGCCCACTACCACTCCACCGAGGCTTTCAATGATTTTAGCGCTTTCCAAGGCTGAGCCACCTGTGGTTATCACATCTTCGCAGATGATGTATTTCTCGCCTTTTTTTACTTCAAAGCCACGGCGCAAAGTCATCACACCATCAACTCTTTCGCTAAAAATAAAGCGTTTTGCCCCAGCACGCGCTAGCTCGTATCCAGCTAGAATTCCACCAAGCGCAGGCGAACAAACGCTATCAAAGCTAATGCTATTTTTAGAAATTAGCGCAAAAAGCTCATCAGCCAAGCGCCCAGCAAGCGCAGGATTTTCAAGCACTTTTGCGCTTTGAAGGTAGAACTGAGAGTGATTGCCAGAGCTTAGTAGAAAATGCCCTTCTAAATACGCCCCAGCGTCTTTATAAACTTGTTCTAAGTTAAAATTTTGGCTCATATTTTCATAAGCTCGCTTTCTTTATTTTTTACAAGCTCGTCAATTTTGTCTATAAAAGCATCGGTTTTCTTTTGTATATCATCATATCCACGCTTTATCTCATCTTCGCCCATGCTCTTATCTTTTTCTATTTTTTTAAGCTCATCGTTTGCGTCTTTGCGGATATTACGCACTGAAACTTTTGCTTTTTCGCCCATTGCCTTAGCGTCTTTTGCACTTTTTTCTCTATCTTCTTTTGTCATCGGTGGGAAAAATAGCTTCACGCACTCGCCATCATTTGTAGGATTTACTCCAATATTTGCCCCAGCTACTGCGCTAGTTATTTCTTTTAGCATTTTTTTCTCCCACGGAGTGATGGTTATGGTAGTCGCATCGCTTGCAAGCACGGTGGCTACTTGATTTAGCGGTGTCATCGTGCCGTAGTAATCCACGCTAACATGGTCTAAAATGCTAATATTTACCTTGCCAGAACGAAGTGTGCCAAAATCACGCTTTAAAGCCTCAATTGCTTTATTATTTGAGTTTTCTTGTTCTTTTAAAATTGCGTTTATCATCTAAATTCCTTATTTTGTAGCGTTAGTTTCTGTGGCATTTTGCTCTTGTGCAGTAGGTGTAGTTGGCACAGCCGCTTCATTAGCAGGTGCAGCAGGTGCTTCATTAGTAGGCGCAGTTGGCGCAGCATCAGGCACCAGCGATTTAAACTGCTCACTTTTTGTAACTGAACCTCTTAAACTCTCATTATATGTGTATCCTAAAGCGATTGTGTTTAGGATAAAAATCGCACCTACAACAAAGGTAAATTTAGCCAAAAATCCAGCCGGACCCTTTGCGCCAAAAAGGCTTTCATTGCTACCAGAATACGCACCAAGCCCAATTGAGCTTGATTTTTGTAGTAAAATAGCTATTGTCAAAACTATCGCAAGGACAAATTGTAAAACTAAAAATATAGTGCTCAAAATATCCGCCTTAGTCTCTGTTTCCGCTCAAAGCACCTAAAATGTGTAAAAGTGAAACAAAAAGATTTAAAATATCAAGATACAAAGAAACTGCTGCTAAAACTGGGCTTTCATACGCACCACGCACGATATTTTGTGTATCGTAAAGAATATAAGCGCTAAAAAGTAAAGCAGCTCCACCGCTGATTACAAGAGCAAAAGCTGGACTTGCTGTAAAAATATTGATTAGCGAAGCCACCACAATTACGATTAAAGCGATAAACAAAAACTTGCCCATTGCGCTAAAATCGCGTTTTGTATTCATAGCAAATAAGCTAAGTCCGCCAAAAGCTACTGTTGTCATCAAAAAGGCTTGTGTTATGACTGAGCCCATTCCAGCGCCGATATAGCGAGCCAAAGTAGGTCCAAGAGTAAGTCCGCTCACAAAAGTAAAGACAAAAAGCAAGACTAGCGCAAGTTTTGCGTTTTTCTTAGCAAACATAAGCCCTATGAGTGCAGCAAACTCAGCAATCACCGCTATCCAATAAGCACCACCCATAAGCAAAGCAGCGCTATTTGTGCCGATATACGCACCAGCAGTTGCTGCTAGAAGTGAAGCAGCCAAGAGCTGATAAGTTTGCTTTATAAATGTCGCACGTGCGCTTGTAGCTGTGCTAGAAGCACTTTGCTCAAAGCTAGTTTCGTAATTTGCTTGGTTTGTGTTGTAAGAATTGTTAAAATTCGTACTTGGGGTGTTTCTGTCGTATAGACCCATATTTCGTCCTTTGAAAAAATTTTTGAATTTGCGATTATAACCAAAAATATTAAATTTTTGTTAAAGTTGGAAAAAATTAAGAAAATTTAGCGAATTTTATAAAATTCAAAGCGAATTTTATAAAATTAAAGCTGTTCTAAAATTTCTTTTACTGCCATTTTTGGATTATTTGCTTGATAAATCGGTCTGCCAACCACGATAAAATCAGCCTTTTGTTCTTTAGCAAAACTGGTTCCAGCCACTCTTGCTTGGTCGTTTTTGTCTGTAAAATGTCCGCCGATAACTGGGCGAATTCCAGGACAAAGCGTGATAAAATCATCGCCACAAAGCTCTTTTATCATTTTGCTTTCATAGGCTGAGCACACCATACCATCAATGCCGCTTTTCTTGCTTTCTAGCGACATTTTTTTCACAAAATTTTCTATGTTTTCATTGTAAATCTCAAAAAAGCCTTTTTCATCAAAGCTCGTTAGCGCAGAAACTGCCAAAATAAGCGGCCGCTTAGCCCCAAACTCACTTTTAAGCTTTGTGCTCACAGC
>CALEHZ010000035.1 GCA_937875715.1 uncultured Campylobacter sp.
ATTTCATACAAAACCGCAGCATCTTGTGGCTCAAAACTAGCCATGAACCACCGCAAAAGTAAGCTTATTTAGCTCTGTGTGAGTGGCTATAAAAGCGTTTAAATCATCTAAACTAAGAGCTTGAATTTTCTGTAAATTCTCATCAAAATGCCCTAATTTGTAGCCCAAATAATACTCATTTTCAGCGATTGCAAGACGCTTAAAAAGTGTCTCTTTATGTAGTGGCTCGCTGCCTAAAAGAAAGCTTTTTGCGCTCTTTAGCTCATCTTCGCTTACGCCCTTTTTTATAAAATCAGCAAAAATTTCTTTTACTAATTTTATGGCTTTTTGCTCGTTTTCATTTTTGGTTTGTAAATAGCCAAAAACGCCGTTTTTATAAAGGCTAAAAGTATTATGAGCATACGCACTATACGCAAGCCCTCTTTTTACACGGATTTCTTCCATCAGCCTAGAACCAAAGCCAGAACTACCCAAAATAAAAGTCGCTACTTTTGCTTTAAAACGCTCATTTTTTGAGACTTCAAAAGGCGCAGCAAAGTAGATATAGGCTTGTTCGCTAGGCAATTTCAGGCTTGTAATATTTGAATTTTCTAAAATCTCAAAAGGCTTATAAGTATGATTTTTAGAGCCTTTTTCTAGGCAAATCCCGCTTAAATCAAGCTCATCAATGCTTACATTTCCGCCAAGTGTTATAAAAAGATTATTTAGCGTTAAATTGTCTTTAAAAAATTCCTTTAAATCACTGATTTGAATTTTTTCAATGCTTTGCTCATCGCCGATTAAAGGATGCTCAAAAGCTGTATTTTTGTATATTTGTGCATTTAAAATACATTTTGCTTGATAGTCAAAATCACTCTTTTTAGTGCTTATTGCGCCTTTTATTTTAGTTTTTACCAGCTCAAAGGTTTTAGCTCTAAAATCAGGCTTATTTAAAAGCTCTTTAAGCATAGATAAAGCAAAGCCAAAATGTTCTTTTAATGCGCTTATTTCAATGCCAAAACTCTCATCGCCGCTGTGAATATTTAGCTCAATGCCTTTGATTTCAAGCTTTTCATTAAAGCTTTCATCACAGCCTTCTTCTAAAATTTGAGCCATAAAATTTGAAATGCCAGGAATTTTATTTGCTATTTTGCCGGCATTTTTGAAAACAAATTTTACATTTACAAGCTGGGTTTTGCTCTCATATTCATAAATTATAGGAATTTTAATTCCATCTAAAATTACATTTTCAAGCTTCAAAGCTCATCCTTTAATCTTCTAGTTCAGCCTTAAATTTATCTTCATCAAATCTCTTGCCTAAATGCTCGCAGATTTTGATTACATCGCGTTTTGCGTTACCAAGGCAGCTTGTAGCACCAGGGCTTGGAGTCATGTTAAAGATACTTCCAGCTGGAGCGTCTTCTACGCTTGCTTCGCCTAAAAGCAATTTCTTTTGCTTTCTATCTACTACTTGTGGACGAACACCGCCAAAGCCAGCAGCATAGTATAGCTCATCAGGATGCATGCTAGGCACGATTTTACGGACATCTTTGATGAAAATATTTTTGCTAATTCCAGGCAATTCAAACAAGAAATTTCTTAAAATATAATTTCTAATATCGCTATCTTTAAGTAGCTCAAATGCCGCTGAAATCACCGCTCCATCAAGGCGCAAAGTTTTCCAAAACTCTAAAAAGCTTACAATATGTCCGTGATAGCGCTCAAGCTGCGGCATCACAATCGCAGTAGGCCCAAAGCGTGTGCAGCCATTAGCTGCGATATCAGGGTCGCCGTGAAGTGCTGCAAAAGGAAGTTTTGGATTTTGAACCATATAAACTTTACCATTTAGCAGTTTTTGCTTTGTCATATAAAAGCTGCCAGCTACTGGAAAACAAGCAAAATT
>CALEHZ010000036.1 GCA_937875715.1 uncultured Campylobacter sp.
TAATTTTGACTGATTGCGCTGTGGCTGATGTCCGTGTAAAAAGTCATATAAGAAAAAATGGAAGCTATGTAAGTGGGCACTATCGCACAAAACAAAATAAAAGTAAATTTGATAATTATTCAAGTTTTGGCAGAATAAATCCACACACTGGAAAATTTGGCACAAAAATGGCGTGGTGATTTGGAAAAAGGATTAGAAATGGAAACATTAGGTTCAATACTTTTATGGATTATTTTAGTGCCAGTAATTTTATTTGCTGTAGCTCTTGTAATAAATGGAGTTGGTGGTGGTATCGGATCTATATTTGCTCTTATTTTTGGAGATGAAAGAGATAAGGGGACTGGACTTTTAGGAATTATAATAGGAGCTTTAATGCTAGGAGTAGGTGTATTTTTACTTAAAGCTATTTTTTAATTTAAGGAGCTAAAATGGGTACAACTTGTGTTGTGTGTTTTCTTATATCTTTTTTTCTTATGACTAGCGATAGCCTATATGCTACTAATCCTCGTGTTGTTGGAAATCTTGGACTTTTATTTTTATTTATTAGCATTGTCTGTGGCATAGGTTGGCTGATTTCATAAAGGAGAAAAAATGACTATATTTTTAATTATTTGTGTTGTAATTTTTGTTTTGTTTTTATTATTTAAGCCAAGAGCAAATAAGCAACCAGCAAATCTTGCTGATGCACTAAATCAAGGCTTAAAAGGTGTTTATGCTCAAATGGGAATTCGTTGTGTAAATAAAATGAGTGATGAAGAATTTCGTGAATTATTCAAACTTATTTGCGATGAATTTGATGTCGCTGCTTCTGAGCGTGGAGAAGAATTCTCAGCAGATAAAAAATTAAAAGTCATGGCTGAGATTTTAAAAGCTATTGATTTAAGTGGTAAAAAATTCGGCATTGAGCATTTATATTACGAAGTAAATAGATATAGACAAAAAGGCTCAAGAGATTATGGCGATAAGCCGTTTTTAAGTTAAGGAAATTCAATGAAATTTTTAATCGCTGTGTTTTTTAGCATTGTTTATTTAAGTGCTGGTTGCTTTTTAAAACCATCTGAGCCTTCTTGTATAAATTTTGAGTTTAGAAGTAAAAGCGATTTTGACTATTGCAAAAGACAAATGGAGAATTATCTAGAAGATGTTTCAAAATATATATCTTGTATGCAAGATGAGGCAAGTGAAGTAATAAAAAAATTTAATTGCCGAGCAAATGGCGATAGTTATTGCTTTTAAGAATATTTAATGAATATAACCGAACTTTCACTTATCGCCCTTTTGGCTGTGGCAATTCTAGCAAAGTTTGTAAAAAATCCTATTGCTAGAATTTGGGGATATTTTGCTATTTTTATGGTATATGGCTATTTTGTCGGCTTTGTGGTAACTGGTGGGTTTGGACTTAATGTTAGTGAGTATTTGTATGTTAGCCTTTTAGGGCTTTTTAGCAAATACGGAGCAGGTCAGTTGCTGGTATTATTTGGCTGGCTTTTGGTGATTATCGTGCCACTTTTGCTCATCTATCTAGCTTTTGTGAAGTTTTATAAAAAAGAGAAAATCAGCGCAAAAATGGCTTTTAACGCGTTTAGCTATATTTTTTGGTATAGTGGATTTTTGGTGATTAACGCACTTGCTTTGATGCTTTGCGGTGTGGTGTATGCGATAAAACGTCTAGCAAAGCAAGAAGTGGATTTTAAGCTATATTTAAGCTCACATATACCGCTAACTGCGATGATTTTACAAATATTTCAATTTTTGGGCGAATTTAAAGATTTTTAATGCTTGAATTTTTTAAGATTTCAGAAAATTCAAACTCGCTGCAGTTTTTAGAAAATTCAAAACTGAATTTTATAAAATTCACCCAACGGGACGAAGTAAAAATATTCCAAAAAATTCACAGCAATTCGCTTGGCAATTCGTTGCTCTTTTTTATCTCATATATGCTCTCACCGGCGATTACTAGATGTTTTATGGTAATCACCCTTGCAAGCTCGTTTTCTTTTGTAGCATAATCAATGGTTTTTCTAGGCTCAATTAGCTGGAATTTTATATCATTTAGCTCCACCCAGCGCCCCTTATTTACGACTTTGCTATCAAAAATCATTGATTGAATTTTCTCTAAGCCTGCCACTGTGTTATCAAAATGCTCTTTTTTTAGCTTATATGCTTTGGCAAGTGCGTTGTATTCATACACCAAAGCCTGATAATCTTTTAATTTATTCAATAGACTTATTGGCGCATCAGCCCCAGTAGCTGAGATCTCTTCTATGCGTTTTTTTACATAATTTATTGAGCTTAAATTGGCATTTATTAGACCTTTTTTTTCTCTTAAGCTATCTGTAAGCTTGTGGATTTCACGGCCTAAAACTTGTTTTTCTTCGCTAAGCGTTTTTAGACTATTTGCAAACTCACTGATTTTGGTGATATCAATGATAATTCTATTATCAGAGCCTTTTAGTGTGTTTATTACTACAAGCTTTGCAGCTGTGATCGTGCAGTTGCTAGCAAGCTCGTTTATATAGATTTCCTCGCCTGTGATTTCGCCACCCACGACACTATTTACATGCACGATTTTTGCTTCTACATTTCCGCCCTCAAGTCTGTCGATTTTAGCTTCATTTGAACAAATCAAAGTGCCAAGATGCGTGGCTATTTCAGCATCTACACTTTCAATTATACTTTTTGCGTGCGTTAAGCCACCGATTGTTACATTTTTTGTTTTTATATGAGCGCCTTCTGCTACGCTGCCTTGGACATTTAGTGTGCTTGCTTCGATGCTCATTCCAGCACCGATTGCGTCCTTCATCACATCGCTTTCGGTTACATTTATTGTTATATCATTATCAAGTCCAGCATCGATGCTACCTGTGGTTTTTAGATTTACAGCATCTACTTCAAGCTTTTCTTTTATGTCATAAACGCCGTTTTCTTCGCTTACATAGCCTTGCATTGTAGCTATGTATTTTATGCTATCATCATCTTCTTCTTTGCGGATTTTATCTGTGGTTTTAATCTCTGCGTTATTTTCATTTTTTGGATCGCCAACTTGGATTAAAGCACCTTTTAGATTGCGACCATTTCTGCCTGGACGAGATTTTACATATTCTATTACTATTTCATTTTCTTTTACGATTGAGAGTATGCTAGCATTTGGGTCGTCATTGTCTTTATTTTTTTCTCTGTAATGATAGACTAGCGCATCATCGATTGGATATTTAGCATCTATTCCATAAGCTACATCAAAAACCACATCTTCATTTAGTGCGCCATTTACTCTAATTAAACTTGCGATATGCTTGGATTCTGTTTTTAGATTTGCGTTTCTAATGCCGATTAAAAAGCCGTATTTTAAAAGCTCTCTATTGATGGCATTTTCGATCTCAGTGGCTAGATCCGGGCTGTATTTTAGCCCTTCTTGGGCAAAAACTTTGGCTCTAATTTTAGTCAAACTTTTATTAGCAGAAACTCCAATTTTAGGCAATTTTGGCTTGTTTGTTACGGTTTTATCATAATACCTTACTTTATAGCTTTGCTCAATTTGTAAAGTTGGATTTAGAAAAAATTCATCATCATCAAAAATCGCTGCATCATCGACACTAACAGCATTTTCATCACCTACAATATATCTTGTGTGAATTTTTAAAATATCCACATCCACATCTTTTACATTTACTTGTGATGCTTTTGCGGCGACTTGTAAATCCTTATAAACATTTTCTGTATCAATTACAGCTGATGAAACTTTACCCATTTTTTTATTCTTTTTAATGAATTTTTCTCTTAGAATACGCAATTATACAATAAAATCTGCTAAAATTGCGAAATTTCTAAGAAAATAAGGAAAAATCTAATGAAAAGAATAGATGATAAAACAGCCCTTGATTTACTAGCAAATGCCCCACTTTACGAACTTGGGCGCATGGCAAATGAGATAAAAAACGAACTTCACCCTGATAAAATCACGACTTTTATCGTAGATAGAAATATAAATTACACAAATGCGTGCTGGGTGGATTGTAAATTTTGCGCGTTTTACACTCACGAAAGAGCTGAAAATGCCTATATTTTAAGTTTTGATGAAATTGATGCTAAGATTGATGAGCTACTTAACGTTGGTGGAACGCAAATACTTTTTCAAGGTGGCGTTCATCCAAAGCTAAAAATTGAGTGGTATGAAGATTTAGTCCGTCACATCAGCGAAAAATATCCACAAATCACCATCCACGGCTTTTCAGCAAATGAAATTGAGTATATTTCTAGGATTTCAAAGCTTAGCATAGATGAGGTTTTAAAACGCCTTAAAAATGCTGGACTTTACAGCATTCCAGGTGCTGGGGCTGAGATTTTAAGCGATAGAGTGCGAAAGATAATTGCGCCTAAAAAGCTAACTACTAGCAAGTGGCTAGAAGTGCATGAAAAAGCGCACAAAAACTGCATTAAAAGCACGGCTACAATGATGTTTGGCACGATTGAAGATGATAGCGATATAATTGAGCATTTGCGAGTTTTAAGAGATTTACAAGATAAAACCGGTGGTTTTCGCGCCTTTATTTGTTGGAGTTTTCAAAGCGAAAACACTCCACTAATAAAAGAAATTCCAACTATCAAAAAACAAAGCTCAGCGCGTTATTTGCGCATTTTATCTGTGGCTAGAATTTACCTTGATAACTTTAAAAATATCCAAAGCAGCTGGGTTACACAAGGCTCACAAATCGGGCAACTTGCGCTAAAATTTGGCGCAAATGACCTTGGTAGCACAATGCTTGAAGAAAATGTAGGAAGTGCAGCAGGCACCAGCTACAAAATGAGTGCTGATGAGATGATACGCCTTATAAAAGATATAGGCGAAATTCCAGCTAAAAGAAATACAAATTACGATATTTTAGAAAAGTATTAAATTTTTACTTCGTCACGCTTGGTGAATTTTTTGAAAGTTTAAAAAATTCAGGCTTTGAATTTTATGAATTTTTAAAAAATTCACTTTGGCTGCAGTTTAAAAAATTC
>CALEHZ010000037.1 GCA_937875715.1 uncultured Campylobacter sp.
ATTTTTTGCTGCCGCAAAAAATCTCGCAATGACGGAAGTGGCTGAATTTTATAAAGCCTTGATTAGCATTTTTTCAAGTATTTCATTAAACTCTGTTGGGTTTTGTAATCCTGCGCCTTGTGCTATCGTCGCCATGCCAAAAAGCACTTTAGCAATGCTAGCAGCCTCTATTTCATTGCCCTTTAGTTTTGCGATTATTTCATGCTTTGGATTGATTTCAAGCACTGGCTTTATCTTTGGTAGCTCTTGCCCCATTTGGCGCATTAGCATCTGTGTAGCAAAATCAGGGTCACCAGCATCAAACACCACGCAAGCAGGCGAATGCGTAAGGCGAGTAGAAACCCGCACATCTTTAGCCTCGTCCTTTAAGCTTTCTTTAAAGCTAGCCAAAATTCCAGCCAAATCAGCCGTGCTTTTTTCTCTTTGTTTTTTCTCATCTTCGCTTAGTTCTTTGCTCTCTTGCGAAACTGCTGTGATAGCAAGCCCATCATACTCTCCAGCCATTGGCATCACTACGCTATCTACCTCATCATCGCAGATTAAAACAGGAATTTTCTTTTCTTTATAGCTTTCTAAAAGTGGCGAATTTTTTAGCATATTTTCATTATTTCCAGCTATGAAAAAGATATTTTTTTGCTCAGCGCTCATTTTTTCTTTATACTCGCTAAGGCTGATTAGCTCGTCATTTAGAGTGTTTTTAAACAAAGCAATTTTTAAAATCAAATCTTTGTGAGAATTAAAGCCATAAAGCCCTTCTTTTAGCACTTTGCCAAAAAGCCCCCAGAATTTTTTATACTTTTCTTTGTCGTTTTTCATTAGCTTTTCAAGCTCAGAAAAGATTTTTTTGACGCTTTGTTCTTTGACATTTGCTAAAATTTTATTTTCTTGTAAAATTTCACGGCTTACATTTAGTGGCAAATCCTCTACATCCAAAACACCACGCACAAAGCGCAAATAGCTTGGCAGTAAATCCTTTCCATCATCTGTGATAAAAACTCGCTTTACATAAAGCTTAACTCCACTTTGATAGTCGCTTCTAAACATATCAAAAGGCTCGCTAGCTGGGATGTAAAACAAGCTTGTGTATTCTAGCGTGCCCTCAGCCTTCGTGTGTATTCGCAAAAGTGGCTCACTGCTATCGTGGCTGATTTGGCGGTAAAACTCATTATAATCATCATCTTTTAGCTCAGATTTGCTCATTTGCCAGATTGCATTTGCCTTATTTATCTGCGCTACTACGCTTTCATAATGCCCTTCTTTTTCGCCTTTGCTCTCATCAGCTGCCTTCCACTCGTCTTTTGGAGCAAAAATAGCATATGGAATGTGATTTGAATATTTTGTGATAATATGAGAAATTCTAAAATTATCTGCGTATTCTTCGTTTTCATCATTTAAAAATAGTGTGATTTGCGTGCCAAAATCATCTTTTTTAGCTGCTGCGATTTCATAGCCTTTAGCATCGCTTATCCAGCTGTGAGCCTCGTTTTCTCCAGCTTTTTTGCTAATTACTTCAATTTTTTTAGCCACCATAAAAGCTGAGTAAAAGCCCACGCCAAATTGTCCGATTAAGGCGCTATCTTTTTTAGCATCGCCAGAAAGTTTGCTTAAAAAGCCCTTTGTGCCGCTATTTGCGATGGTGCCAAGATTTTCTATTAGTTCAGCTTCGCTCATGCCGATGCCATTATCGCTGATGATTAGCGTTTTAGCATTTTTATCTGTTTTGATCTCGATTCGTGGTATCCAACTCTCACAAAGCGCCTTATATTTATCATCAGTAAGGCTTAGATAATTTAATTTATCTAAAGCATCGCTTGCATTTGAGATAAGCTCACGCAAAAAAATCTCTTTATTTGAATAAAGCGAGTGAATCATTAGATTTAAAAGCTCGCCAACTTTTGCGGTAAATTCTTGTTTCATTTTTTCTCCTTTAATTTATCAAGCATAATATACTCAGGTCTATACTCAAAATGCATAGTATCAAAGTGCTCCCAGCGCCCACCCCAAATAAATCCATTTCGCTCAAAAATATCAACTATTTCTTTTGGCAAGGTATTTTTATACTCTTTGTGCCATTGCCAGTAGCTAGAATTTTCTACATCAATATCCAAGGCTATTGCCCAGCTATGTGGCGAGAGATTATCGCTTTTTGCGATTTTACGCCATTTAAAAGTGCCACCTTGCGCTAAATGTTTTAGAATTTTAGGGTTTTTTTTGCTAAGTGCGTCTAGTTCGTCACTTACACGCTGCAAGGCTGCTGCTGCGCCGTTTTTAGAATTAAACATTATTTTTTGATTTTTGCTGCTTTTTAGCCAAGTAACAGCTACTAGATTTTTTTCTACTTCGCTCTCATTTTCCCCATAAATGTGATTAAAAAATTCATTTGCTCTAATTCGCCCAGCATCATTTCTAGGGGCATTTAGTGGGGCGTAAAGTGGGTAGTCTAAAAGTAGCATATCAGCCACGCTAGCATCCGTGCTAGGTGAGTAAAAGTCGCTATTATGATTAGCTTTTGGATTTTGGTATTGCATAGTATAACCATCATCAAAGCGAATTTTTGTGCCGATTTGCACATTATAAGCATTTTCTATTGCGATTTTAAGAGGGTCGATTACTACATTTAGACTTTTTATTCTATTTAGCAAAAGCATACTATCTTTGATATTTTCATAGCCTTTGCCAGTTTCTAAGTCTGTAATTGCGGTTTTGCCTATGATCGCTCTGCCATTTTCTTGTGTGCGAATTCCCCAGACATTGTGAATAACCTCGCCATTTCCAGCATAAAGCATCACATGTCCTGGCATTACTAGCAAAGTTGTCATTAACAATGCTTTATTTTTTAAAATATTTTTTCTATTTTCACTGCTGCCAAAAATCTCTGTTTTGCCACCTACATTGCCTTGAGACTGTGAGTTTCTAGGCAAATACTTGCCAAAAACGGCAAAATAGTCCTTTACAAAAAGCGAACAATCACGCAAATTTCTCATTCCTCCCCAACCATATTCTTGCCCTATTAGCGTATTTGCTAGGCTTTTTAGATTAGCATCATTTACTTGTAAAAAATGTGAACCGGTGCCAAAATCTATTTTAAAATCATAGTTTTTTTTGCCAATTTTGCCATTAAAATAAAAAGCTTTTTTATCATATTTTGTGTATGGAAAAATACCACCTATGCGTGAAATAAAAGTATTTTTAGGGCTTTGAATTTTCTCATCGTCTTTTATAAACACGCCAAATTTATTTTCAAAAAATTCACTTGCTTCATTATCTTCTAAAATCATTAAATTTTCAGCCTTCATCCAGCCCCAAAAAGCATCTGTTCGCACAAAAGCCCATTTTTTATCTTTGCTAAAATGCGAGACCATAACAGGCGAACAAGCGCCTAAAACACTTTCTTGTAAATCATCAAAGTTGTTTTGTTCGCTTGAGAGTTTGCTTGGAAAAAGTGCTTCATCGCTTGGGGCAAGTCTTACGCTTGAAATATCTGTTGTAATGCCCTTTTTAGCGATATTTCCATAGCTTTTTATATCAGCATTTTCTTTTATATTTTTAAACCAGCTGCTTTTTCTAGCATTACCATTTTCATCAAAGCCTCTTTTTAAGCCAGTTACGCCCCAAAAAATCGCAGATTTATTTTTAGCACTTAGGCTAGGAAGTGGTTCATTCCAAGTTTTAAAAAGTGTTTTTAAAAAGCGCCTTTCATCAAGCTTGATTTTATAAGGGAAATGCCCTAAATCATTTGCATTTTGGCTGATAAAAGGGTCTAAATTCTGCGGTGCTTTGCCTGAATTTTTTGGGTTATAGCGAGTTTGAATAAAATTTTGTGGGAGAATTTTATAGCTTGTTGATGGCAAATCTATGTTTTGCGGTGTCTTTGGACTACAAGCTAAAAATAAAAATGAAATAAAAATCGCTAGAAAAATTCGCATACTTATCCTTAAAAATTTCAAAAATAAAGCTATAATTGTAGCACAAATTTCTTAGGCAAAGATAATGCTAGGCAAAAATAAAACCATAATTTTAGGCATTTGCGGCGGCAGTGGCTGCGGCAAAAGCACTTTTACGCAAAAGTTAAAAAATTCATTTAATGATGAAATGAGCGTGCTTTGTCACGATGATTACTACAAAGCGCATGATGAGCTAAGTGTGGAGAAAAGAGCACTTTTAAACTTTGATCATCCAGGTGCGCTAGATACTTCTTTATTGATTAAACATTTAAAAGCTTTAAAAGCAGGTAAATCCGTGCTTTGCCCGGTTTATGATTATACAATTCATAATCGCAGAAAAAATTCAAAAGAAATCAAGCCAAATAAAATCATAGCAGTTGAGGGTATTTTGATCTTTGAAAATGCTGATTTAAGAAGGCTTTTTGATATAAAAATTTTTATTGATGTTGATAGCGATGAAAGAGTGCTTAGACGAGCTTTGCGTGATTTAAAGCTTAGGGATGATAGCTTAGAAGAAGTGGCTAGAAGATATTTAGCAAACGCAAAGCCTATGCACGAGCTTTTTGTAGAGCCGTATAAAAAATTCGCTGATATTATCATAAATGACAGCTGCAATCCACTTGCATTAAAAGCGGTTGAAAGTATGATAAAATCAATCTTAGAGAGTAAATAAATGCTTAGTGTAGTTTTGAATTTTTTAGGAATTTGCTTTATATGTTTTGTGCTCTGGCTTTTTTCTCATAATAGATTTAATCTAAATTACAAAATCATCTTAAAAGCTATTATAGCGCAGTTTGTTATAGCTTTTGTTTTGGTTAAATTTTCTGCTGGCGTGTGGTTGATTGAAAAAATGTCATATTATGTAAATAAAATTATTAGTTATGGACATTTTGGGCTTGAGTTTGTATTTGGGTCGCTTATGGATAGTGCTAAAGTCGGTAATATTTTTGTGATTCAAGTGCTTGGAAATATAATTTTTATCGCTTCTTTAGTGGCTTTGCTTACGCATTTGGGCATTTTGAGCATAATTGTTAATTTTTTTGGCAAGATTTTTAGCAAGATTTTAGGCACTTCGCAGCTTGAGAGCTTTATGGGTGTCTCAAATATGTTTTTAGGGCAAACAGAATCGCCGCTTTTAATCTCAAAATATTTAAACTATCTAACCTCAAGCGAAGTTATGATGATTTTAGTAGCTGGAATGGGAAGTATGTCGGCTTCGATTTTGGGTGGATATGCTGCTATGGGTGTGCCAATGAATTTTTTG
>CALEHZ010000038.1 GCA_937875715.1 uncultured Campylobacter sp.
GTCACGGCTCATAAGAGTTACACGGTTCAGATAGTTGAAAAGACTTGGATTTGAATTGTCCGGGTCAATTTCCCAGCGTTCCATCATTTCCAGAAAAAGTTCAATATTTTTAAGCTTAAATAAAAGCTGATTATCGCTTAGTAAATCAGGCGCAGAATATGAATTATCCATACTTACATCCACAGCTAATTTTCCACCAAAACAAGCATTTGGACTTGCGTGGTCAAGCTGGTCGCAAATTCCACTAGTTATAAGCAAAGATTTAGGTGAAATGCGATTCAAAATAAACTCGCAAAGCGCGTTATAATCATCAAGCGCAGGTGCGTCAGAGCCCATAAAAATAGCGTGTTTTACAAAGCTCATTTGCCCCACGCCCCAAAAAGCATGAGCGATTTGCTGTGCGTGCGCTGGATAAAGGTGGTTAAACTTAGCCAAGATTAGATTGTGAAAAACACCATTTTCAGGCATTTTATAATCAATTAAATCAGGCACATTTGTCCTTAAAAGTGGCAAGAAAATTCGCTCAGTCGCACCGCCAAAATATTTGTCTTCAAGCGGTGGTTTACCCACGACTGTGGCGTAAAAAATAGGATTTTTTTTATGCGTGATTTTAGTGACTTTCATCACAGGAAAAAGCTCTTTTGGAGTGTAAAAGCCGGTGTGATCGCCAAAAGGACCTTCTATTTTTAAAGCGTTTTTGCTAGTATCCACAAAGCCTTCAATGATGATATCAGCGTCATTTGGCACATAAATATCATTGCTTAGCGACTTTACAAGACGCGCATTTTTACCACGAATAAAGCCGTATAAAAGTAGCTCAAAAATATTTTTTGGCAGCGGCGCTTGCGCACACCAAATGTAGAGTGGATCGCCACCTATGGCCACGCTTACAGGCATTGGCTTGCCGGCTTTGGCATACTCATGGAAAAAATGCGCGCCGTCTTTGTGAATCTGCCAATGCATACCAAGCTCACTTGAGCTGTGAATTTGAAGGCGATACATGCCGACATTTTGAGCCTTTCCATCTAAACTTTGCGTGTAAATCTGCCCCATAGTGATAAAGGGCGCAGCGTCCCCTTCCCAAGTTTTTAAAACTGGCAAATTATATAAATTTACTTCATTTTGCACTATTTCTTGGCACTTGCCGCGAGTTTTTAGCCGTTTTGGCAAAACAGATTTTAGCTTTAAAATTTCACTTAAAAATTCTAGCTTTTGAGTGAAATTTTCAGGCTTTTTTGGCTTTAATAATTTTTCTATGCGAGCAGCGATTTCATCAGGCTTTGCGCCTAAAATCAGCTCCAAAGCGCGCTCTGAGCCAAAAAGATTTGTAAGCACAGGCATTTCATACTTTTTGCCGTTTTTATCAACTGGATTTGTAAAAAGCAAGGCTTTTGAGTTTTCTTTTTTAACCTCTAAATAGCTTAGATGCGCTATTTCAAGCTGGGTAGAACATGGCGTATCAATCACTTTTAATAAATTATGCTCTTTTAAAATTTCTATATAATCTTTCATTTTTTGCCTTTAAATCCAGTTTTTATAAAATTCACTTTAAATTAACCTAGCCAAAATGACGCCAAAATAGCAAAAAAGCAAGGCTAAGAACACGCTTAAAATGATGTTTAGGGCGCCAAGAACAAAACTTCCACCTTCAAAAAGTAAAAAATTCTCAAAAGTAAAGGTAGAAAATGTGGTAAATCCGCCCAAAACTCCAGCTATCAAAAAAGAGCGAAAGTGCGAATTTAAGGTAAATGGTAGAGTTAAAATAAAGCCAATTAAAAAGCCACCAAAAATATTTACACAAATCGTGCCAAAAGGCAAAGTGTGCGGTAAAATGCGGTTTATAAAACCTATCATAAATACCCGCAAAACTGCGCCAATAAAGCCTCCAGAGCCAATTGCCAAAATACTATAAAAGCTCATCAAAATTCCTTTGGGCTTAGAGCTCCGCTCAAAACTGCAGCACAAAGCCCTTCTCTAAGTCCATCATCAATTACGATAAATGGCGCATTTAAGGGGCTTAAAAGCTCTTTTAAAAGCTTAATTCCAGCGCAAAGTATGTCGCTTCTATTTTTACCAACTAGCTCGTCTTTGTTTTTTGAATTTTCTATAAGCGTGAATATTTCATCAAAATCGCTTAAATTTAGCCGCAGACCATTTACTTTTTTAGCATTATAATTTGCGTAATTTAAACCAACTTTAAGTCCAGCTACGCTTGTAGGCACACCTGAGCTTAAAATCACAGCACTAGGCGTAAAGTCCCTTATAAAGTCTTTTGCGTCCTTACAAACCTCGCAAATAGCACTATAATCATTTTTAAAAGTATTTACATAACTTACAATGCCAAAATCAAAGCTTTTAAAAAATTCATTAAAGCTTATTTCAGTGCTTGCTCCACCAAGGTCGATAAAAACTGCGTTTTTATCGCTAATTCCAAGCTTTTTTAGTCTCAAGCTTATGCCAAGACGGACAAATTTTGCCTCATCATCTCCACTAATCACGCTAAAATCAATATTTAATTCATTTTTTATAAATTGTAAAAACTGCTGTGAATTTTTTGCTTTGCGAAATGCTGCAGTTGCTGCTGCAAAGTAAGCACCTTGCAATTCATGGCTTTTTTGAAGCTCTTTTAAAGCTTGAAAAATTCGCTCTTTGGCATCAGCTGCAAGCCCATTTTCATCCATATTTCTAGCAGAGCCCACAATGCGCTCAAAATCCCATAAAATCTCGCCATTTTCATCCATCAAGCAAGCACGCAAAGTGTTTGAACCAAGGTCAATTCCTATCATTTTAAAGCCTTTAAAGCGTTATTTATAGCCCTTTGTTTTGCTTTTTTTATCATTTTTTCTCTCTCTTTTGGGCTTAAATTTTTTAGAATTTTTTCATCTAAATCAATTTTTAGTTTTTCATCCCACACATTTAGGCGCAAAGCTAGTTCTTTGCGTGCTTTTGTATTGATTGCTAAGCAGTTTTTAAGCGGCATTTTTAAAGCGATTTTAAGCAAATTTTTAGCCGTAGACTTTTTTAAAATCGGCTGTTTTTTAAGCCACTCAAAGCCATAAAAGCAGCTTCCAAAGTGACAAAAAATATCATAAGGCACGCAAAATTCGCTTTTTGTGATCTTTTTGTGAGCCTGTGCCATTTTTATAAAATTCAGTGAAAATTTAGCACCAAAAATCTTTAAATCAAGCCCGAGTTCGCTTAATAATTTTAGCCCTAAAATCACAGAATCAGCGCTAAAAAGCTTAACAAGCTCAGTCCTAATTCGCTCAGTGCTTAAATCGCTTATATCGATTTTTTTCATCACTTCAAGGCTGTTTTTTTCAACCTTTAAGCCAAAACGAGAGACAAACTGCACTGCCCTTAAAACCCGCAAAGAATCCTCAGAAAATGTTTTAGCACTCACGATTCGTAAAGTGCGACTTTTGATGTCGTTTACACCGCCCCAAAAGTCTAAAATCTCTGCGGTAAAAATATCACACATCAGCGCATTTATCGTAAAATCACGGCGTGAACTAGCGATTTTTTCATCATTACAAACACGCACTTCAAAGCCACGATGTCCGCTAGAAATTTTACTCTCACTTCTAGCAAGTGCTAGATCAAAATTTTTATATTTGTATACAAAAAAGCTCTTGCCAACGCCTTTTGCGCCAAGTCCGCTCATAATTTTATGAAAATTTTCTGGGCTAATATCGTAGATTTCAATGTCATAGTCATAGCAAGGACGATTTAAAAATGCATCACGCACACAGCCGCCCACAAAATACGCACGCTTTGTGTATTTGGCTAAAAAATCACGCAGAACGCAAAAATCATCATTTTTGAAGATCGCTAAGTCGCTCATTTGTTTTGGCAAGCAAAAACTCCAAAAATCTAATTGTAAGCTCTAAGCGCAAAGTTTTGTCATCATCGTTTGCTTTAAGTCCCGCAAAAAGCACTTCAATTCGCTCTTTTAGATTGCTTAAAAATTGTCTTTCTTCATCGCTAGAAGCTGCATTTGCTAGGCTTGAATTTTTTATCTCTATTAACTCTTGTGAATTTTTTAAAAAATTCAATTCATTGCTTGAATTTTCTGAAAGTTCTAAATTTTTTGAATTTTCTAAATTTTCTGTATCGTTTGAGACAAAATCATCAGTTAAGTTTTGCTCTAAATTTTCTGCTTTTATCACACTTGCTGAATTTTCTAAAGGCGAATTTTCTCTCTGGTTTAAAGCTGAATTTTCTGGTTTTGCTGATTTTAAAGGCTTTGGTGAGTTTTGCCTCACGCTCATTTGCTCAAGCTCTGCGCCCACCTCTTGTATAGCCATTTTTGCGATATCATCGATGCTATTCATAGCTGTATTAACCACCTTTTAAACTCTTTTAAATTATTCTCATCATCTAAATGTAAAAAAAGCTCTAATTTTTCTTTATTTAGCTCGCTTACATCTTTATTTAGCCTACGCAAATGCGCTGCTGCCTTGAAATTATCAGGTTCGCTGGCTAAAATATTTTTGTATATTTGTTTGGCTTCTTCAATTAAGCCTTGATTTTCATATATCAAGGCTTGTGTGATTGTATTTTTCATATTTTTTTTGTATAATCGCTGATTATAGAGCCGATTTCGCTTGTAGTACAAATCTCTTTAGCATCAAAATTAGCCAAATCTTTTGTGCGATATCCATCTTTTAGCACAGCTTTTACAGCTCTTTCTATACAAAGAGCGGCTTCTTCTTCATTTAGCGCATATCTTAGCATCATCGCAGCGCTTAAAATCATAGCGATCGGATTTGCAATTCCTTGCCCAGCAATATCAGGTGCAGAGCCGTGAATTGGCTCATAAATTCCCACTTTTGAGCCAATTGACGCACTTGGAAGCAATCCTATTGAGCCACAAACCATGCTTGACTCATCACTTAAAATATCGCCAAAAAGATTTTCAGTTAAAATCACATCAAAATGTCTTGGATCTCTAATTAGCTGCATCGCAGCATTATCTACATACATAAATTCCAAATTTACATCTGAAAATTCAGCTGCTACTTTGCTTACTACCTCACGCCAAAGCTGGCTGGTTTCAAGCACATTTGCTTTATCTACAAGACAAAGTTTTTTACGCCTTTTGCTAGCTGCTTGAAATGCTACTTTTGCGATACGCTCGATCTCATAG
>CALEHZ010000039.1 GCA_937875715.1 uncultured Campylobacter sp.
CTAGTGGAGAGGTGTGCCTTTTCAATCGTGCGCTTGCCTTTGATGAGATTGTAAATGGCAGCTTAAAAGGCGATTTAATGGGCGTTTTAGCCTCTTATGATACAGAAATTTTAAGTGCAAATAGCTCTTTTGCTAGATTTGGCTCTATTGGTGACATTTTGGTAGTTGATTTACTTGCTAAGCACGATATAGCAGCGTTTAGTCTAATGGCTAGAAGTAATTTTTCAGCCTCTTTGCCAAATGAATTTTATAAAGTTTCAAATGAGCTTGAAAACTCGAATTTTATGGCTTTTGAGCTTGGTTTAGAAAATAAAAATTTTCAAACAAGTCTAGGATATTTAAATTATGGCAAAAAAGATGCTAAAAGCTTTTATAGTATCGATAAAAATGGGCATTTCATCACAGCTGGCAGCGAGCTTTTGGACTATTTTAGCATAAGCGGAAAGCATCAAGCTTATTTTGCCAAAGCGCGTTTAAAAGGTGGCAATTACAGCATTGGGCTTGATTATGTAAATCAAATAATCACAAACACAAACGAGCCAAAAATTAAAAATCATGAAATTACAGCAAGCGCTGGTTTTATGCCTACAAAGAGGTTATATTTGAATTTTTTGTATTCTTTAAGCTACAAAAATGAGCCAAAAAATAAAGAAAAAAAAGATAAAATTCAGCTTGATGCAAGCTATAAATTTTAGTTGAATTTTATGAAAAATGTGAATTCTATAAAATTCACAGCTTGAATTTTATGAATTTTAAAAAATTCAAAATATTTTATTGGAGTGAATTTTATAAATGAACGATATTAACGACTTTAAAGATAGATTTACTCGCTCTAGGCTGCTTTTTGATAGCGATTTTGAAAAGCTACAAAATGCTAAGGTTTTAGTCTGTGGCTGCGGTGGCGTGGGCGGTGCGTGTATAGAAGCACTTGCGCGCTCTGGGATTGGGCAAATTACAGCTGTGGATTGCGATAGATTTGAAATAACTAATCAAAACCGACAGTTTGGCAGCGAAAATTTAGGCCAGTTAAAAGCCAGTGTTTTTGAGCAAAAATTTAATAGCGTTAAAGCCCTAAATCTAAGAATTGATGAAAACACGATAAAATCGCTTGATTTAGCTAGTTTTGATGTGATAATTGATGCTATTGATGATATAAATGCTAAAATTTTATTAGCCTTTAATGCGCCTAAAAAACGGCTTTTTAGCTCACTTGGCACAGCAAAGCGCATTGATCCTACAAAGCTAAGTTATGCTAGCATTTGGAAAAGTCGTGGCGATGCTTTTGGTGCTAAACTTAGAAATAGGCTTAAAAAAGCAGGATTTAAGGGCGATTTTACCTGCGTTTTTTCAAGCGAAGAAGCACGCTGTAAAAGCCTTGGCAGCTGTATTGTAGTAACTGCTAGTGCTGGGCTGCTTTTAGCTAGTTTGGCTATTAAAAAAATCATAAAAAAGGCTTGAAATAATGATAGATGTGGCGTTTATTTTTGGTGTGGTGGTTTCTATTTTAGGCTCTATGTTTATAGCACTTTTGTGTGCGCTGCCTGGATTTATTTATGATTTATTTGTGGATTTAGGGCGAAAAAAGCACTTTATTTTTTTATTTTTTGCTCTCATTGCTGCCTTTTTTATGGCAAAAAGCACGAAAGATAGTGGTGCGTTTTTTTTAGGAGATATAGCGCTAAACTTGCTTGTGGTGTATTTTGGGCTGTTTTTGCTAATAGCGCTTAAAAATATGGGCAGCCACTTTGGCATGTGTAAAATTTGTGATAAACTTAAATCAAAATTAAGAAAGAAAAATTATGAAGAAGATCAATTTAATTGATAGTTTTGGCTTGTTTTTTAGGCTTTATTATGCGATGATGGGGCTAAAAAGCAAAGATGGCAAACCAAGTGGCATGATAAGTGGACTAGCTACTTTTGTGGGCAATTTAGAGCGTGATTTTCCGGCTGATTACACTATATTTGCGCTAGAAGGCGGTGGCAAGACCTTTAGACACGAAATTTATGAAGCTTATAAAGCAAACCGCAGCGAAGCACCAGAGGGGCTAAAAGAGCAGATTCCAGTTTGTATAGAAATGATCGAAAAAATGGGCTTTTGCGCTGTTTCAAAGCCTGGATTTGAGGCTGATGATATCATAGCAAGCTTAGCTACAAAATACGGCAGCGAATATGAAATAAACATACTTAGCAGCGATAAAGACCTTTTTGCGCTAATTAGTGAAAATGTTCGCATCGTAGATAGCAAAAATAAGATTTTTTACGACGCTTTTGGCTGTAAAGAAAAATACGGCGTTTTTCCTAATCAAATTCGTGATTATTTAAGCATTACAGGCGATTCTAGCGATAATGTGCCAGGCATCAAAGGGCTTGGCGAGCGTGGTGCTAGGGTGCTTTTAGAAGAATTTGGCAGCCTTGAAAATGCCTACAATAACCTTGAAAAAATCACAAATAAACGCACGAAAAATCTTTTAGAACAAGGCAAAGAAAGCTGCGAGCTAAGCAAAAGGTTAATTACTTTGGCTACTGATGTAGGGGATTTGCCGGATTTAAATCAGGCTGTAATGCCCAAAAATCCGCTACTTAAAGTGCGTGATATTTTGGAAAAATATTCACTAAATAGAATTTTAGCCAAACTGCCGCAAAACACAGAAAATTCACTATTTGATGAGAGTGAATTTTCTAAAAATTCAAAAAATTCAAAAGAAATTTTAGAAAATTCAAAAAATTCAGGGGCAAAAAATTCAAAACTAAGCTTTAAGAATATTTTAATTTTAGATGAAAACGAGCTTTTAAATATTAGCTCTAAAATCACTCCAAATGATGAAATAGCCTTTGATACAGAAACTACAGGGCTGGATGTAAAAAGCGCTAAAATCGTTGGATTTAGCTTTGCTATTAAAGGCGATTTTGATGAGCAAAACGAACAAAAGGCGTATTATGTGCCTTTAGCGCACAATTATTTAGGTGTGCCGCAGCAAGTGAGTATAAGCACAGCAAAAACAGCAATAGAGCGAATTTTTAAAGCTCTTGTAATTGGGCATAATCTAAAATATGATTTTGAAATTGTGCGAAATAATTTTGGGCTTGAAATTCCAACAAATTATGCTGATACGATGATTTTAGCGTGGCTAGAAAACCCTGAACAAAGATGTAATATGGATGATTTAGCCCTTAAACTTTTTTCTTATGAAACCAAAAAATTCACTGAGCTTGTAAATGTTAAAAATGGTGAAAATTTTGGCGATGTTGAGCTTGAAACTGCGTGTTTTTACGCTAGCGAAGATGCTTTTATCACATTAAAATTTTATGAATTTTATAAAAATAATTTAAGCGAGCAACTTTGGGATATCGCTAAAAATGTGGAATTTGCCTTTATTAAAACGCTTTCTTTGATGCAAAACAGCGGAATTAAGGCTGATTTTGATAAATTATCTGCTTTAAATGATGAAATCAGCGATAAAATTAGCATTTTAGAGCGTGAAATTTATTCTATAGCTAATGAGAGTTTTAATATAAACTCGCCAAAACAGCTTGGCGTGGTGCTTTTTGAGCATTTGGGCTTGGAAGCTAAAAAAAAGACAAAAAGTGGTTATAGCACTGATGAGAGCGTGCTTAGCTCACTTTCTCATCCAATTGCAAAACCGCTTTTAGAATATAGAGAACTTGCTAAGCTAAAAGGCACTTATACTGAACCTTTCATGCGTCTTAGCAAAAATGGAGAGCGAATTTTCACGCAGTTTTTGCACACAGGCACGGCTACTGGCAGACTAAGCTCACAAAATCCAAATCTACAAAATATCCCAACACGAACAGAACAAGGTAAAAAGGTGCGAAACTGCTTTGTAGCCGGGGTTAATAATACGCTTATTTCTTTGGATTATTCGCAAATTGAGCTTAGGCTTTTAGCACATTTTAGCTGCGACCCTGCGCTAAGTGCTGCTTTTAAAAATAATGAAGACATTCACGCACGCACGGCTATTTCAATCTTTGGTGATAGTATAGCAGAGCACAGAAGCATAGCAAAAAGCATAAATTTTGGGCTAATTTATGGCATGGGCAGCACCAAACTAGCCCAAAATTTAGGCATACAAAGAGCGGTTGCCAAAGAATATATAAATAAGTATTTTCAGAGTTTTCCTACGATAAAATCGTATTTAGAAAGCATTAAAAGTTACGCTCATGAAAATGGTTTTGTAAGCACGATTTTAGGCAGACAAAGGCATTTTGATTTTGATGGCGCAAATGAAAAAACCATCGCTTTATACGAGCGAGAAGCGGTAAATTCAGTATTTCAAGGCAGCGCAGCAGATATCATAAAACTAGCAATGAATCAAATCGCAGCACTTTTAAATGATGAAATAAAGATGATTTTACAAATTCACGATGAGCTGATTTTTGAAGTTAAAGAAAATTTAGCTAGCGAATTTGCTACAAAAATTGCTCAAATTATGGAAAATGTAATAGCGCTAAATGTGCCTTTAAAGGTCAATTTCAGCATTGCTAAAAGCTGGGGTGAGTTAAAATAAATTTAAAAAATTCAGTTTTTAAAAAATTCATAAAATTCAACTTTGAATTTTATGAACTTAGTTTAAAAAATTCAACTTTTAAAAAATTCAGCCCTAAAATAGCTAATTTTATAAAATTCACTTACAAAAAAGTAAATTATTTTTGATATAATTTCGCAAAATTAAAAAAAGGGAGAAAATGAATAATTTTAATGAATTAAATCTGCTTTTAAAGCACCAAAAAGCCGAGCTAAATGGGCTTTATAAAACGCCAGAGTGTAATTTGGTAAGTAATTTGCTTAAAATCACAGACTTAAAAGATAGCCCAAATGCTAGAACAGCCGTGCTTAAAAGAATAATTGAGCTAAAAGAAGAAGGACTTGAAAATGAAATGCAAAAAGCCGGTTTTAGCCCTAAAAAACAGCGAAAAATCAAGGCAAATGTGTATGAGTTTATAAGTGAATTTTATAAAAAACGTTTTTCAAGCCTTTTAAAAAGCGTAAAAACTCTTGGAATTTTAGACGATTTTAATTATGAAATTTTAGCTTTAACGCACGAAATAGGCGTGATTTTAAATGAGATGCAAAAAGCTTGGCAAAAAAGACTAATTGATGAAAATGCTGAATTTTTTAAAAAGCATTTTAA
>CALEHZ010000040.1 GCA_937875715.1 uncultured Campylobacter sp.
CTAGACTTTGTAATGGGTGCGTATCTCTCACAAGGCGGCAAGAGCTTTATTTGCTGTTCGTCTACTGTAAAGGATAAAGAAGGCAATGTAAGCTCGCGCTTTCGCCCAACGCTAAAAGAAGGCTCAATCGTCACCGCAACTCGCGCAAATATACATTATTTGGTAACTGAGTATGGTAGAGTAAATCTAAAAGGTCTTAGCACTTGGGAGAAATGCGAAGCGATAATCTCAGTAGCTCACCCTGATTTTAGAGAAGAGCTAATCAAAGGCGCAGAAGATTTAAAAATCTGGCGCAGAACGAATAAAATTTATTAAGATCAAGCAATCAATTTAGAACAATGGTAAAAAATGGATACTAAATTATCCATTTTTTACTGATATAGATACAAAAGATTCAATAGAATTTGTAGTTTCCAACAAAATAAATGTTAAAATTTGCCACCTTCAACCACTATATCATCAGCATTTGACTCTGTTCCATAAACTGGACGCAAAGTCTCTTCATAAGCTTTATGAAAAAAGTTCTCTTTGCCAAGCTCAATGATTTTTTCATTTATCCAATCTAAAAGCTCTTTATTACCTTTTTTCACAGCTGGTGCAATCACATCCAGATCGCCTAATTTTGCTATACCCACGCCAAAGCCTTCATTTTGATTAGCCCAAGCTTGAACTTCAGTATTATCGGTGCTAAAAGCATTTCCTCTACCATCAAGTAGTGCGTTATATGCTTGAGTGTATTGATCAAATTTTAATAGCTTTATTTCAGGGTGATTTTTTGTGAAATAAAAATCAGCAGTAGTGCCTTTTACTACTATTAGAGTTTTACCTACAAGCTCTTTTATATCTGCAATTTGAGCGTTTTTAGGGCTTACTACACCAAGTGCTACCTTCATATATGGCAGAGCAAAATCCACTTGCTTCTCTCTCTCAGGTGTTTTTGTAAAATTTGCTAGGATAATATCGGCTTTATCGCTTTTTACAAATTGCACTCTGCTAGCTGGATCAAGCGCTAAAAACTCTAATTTCACACCTAAATCCTGTGCAATTCTTTTGGCAAAATACACATCATATCCTTGATACTCACCTTTGCTATCAACATAACCAAAAGGTGCTTTATCGCTAAATACGCCTATACGCACTACACCTGCTGCCTTTATTTCATCTAAGCTTTTTGCCCATAAAGAGCCAAAGACCACAGCCGCTAGAACAACTATTTTAAATAGTCTCATTTTTCATCCTTTCAAAAAAAATTTTAGGAATTTTAAAATATTAAAATAAATATATAGTAAATAACACATATTTTATATAAAATATTCTTTATATAATACTTTAAAATATATAGTAAATTACTCAATATTCAAAAGAATTTAAAAATTCTTTAGCTCTTTCATGCCTTGGCGAACTAAAAAATTGCTCTGAACTCTCATCTTCTGCTACTCTGCCACTATCTAAAAACACCACCCTAGAGGCAACTGCTTTTGCAAAATTCATCTCGTGCGTTACTATAAGCATTGTCATTCCATCATTTGCTAAATCTCGCACGACTTCTAGCACCTCACGCACCATCTCAGGATCAAGTGCTGCTGTGATCTCATCAAATAACATTAACTCAGGACGCATACAAAGAGCCCTGACAATCGCAATGCGCTGCTTTTGCCCACCGCTAAGCTCTCTTGGATAGACACTTTGTTTTTCTAGTAGTCGCACACGCTCCAAAAGCCCCAGTGCAAATCCTCTCACCTCTTTTTCATCCCTTTTTTGCACTTTAAGTGGAGCTAGCATAATATTTTCAAGCACATTTAAATGAGCAAATAGATCATAGCTTTGAAAGACCATACCAATTTTTTGACGCATTGAAATTATATTTTTCTTGCTAATTAGCTCGTCTTTAAAATAAATCTCTCCACCATTTATTTTTTCAAGACCATTTATGGTGCGAAGTAAAGTGCTTTTACCGCACCCAGATGGTCCTAGCACAGCTACAATCTCGCCTTTTTTTATTTCCAAGTTAATACCTTGTAAAACCTCTAAATTCCCATAATTTTTTACTAATTGTTTGATTTTTAACATTTTTATCTCTCTTCAACAAATTTTGAGCATAGCGAAGTAGCAAAACATAGCAGAAAATACATCACAAACACAGCTCCATACACCCAAAGCGCACCATTTGGATGAGTAAATCTTGTGCTATCAATGATCTGTTCTGCTACTTTTAGCATCTCAACTACACCAATTAAAGCTACTAATGAAGTAGTTTTTATGATGCGCGTAATAAGATTTATGCTAAGCGGTGCAAGGGTTTTTAAAGTCTGTGGGATAATGACATAAGCGTAAGTTTGAGTTTTATTTAATCCTAGAGCAAAGGCGCTTTCATACTGGTGCTTTGGTGTGTTTATAAGAGCTGAGCGAACTAAATCCCCCATCTCAGCTGTCCCCCAAAAAGCAAAAACAATTACAGAACTCCAAAACGCAGATATATCAAGTCCCAGCCAATAACTAACCCCAAAATACATAATAAAAAGCAACACAAGCTGAGGCATAATGCGCACAAACTCTAAATAAATGCGTGAAATAAATTTAGTAAGCCAAAAATTTATAGTCATAAAAAGACCAAAAATCACTCCAAAAACTAATGATAAAAAAGCAGAGATAAGGCTGATCTGAGTGCTTACCCAAAGCCCTTCTAAAAGCCTATAAATTACACCATCAGCAAATAAAATACTAATTCCCATAACCAGCAAACCTTAGTCTTTTTTCTAAATAAAAGCCAAGCACCAAAACAGGCAAAAGCAAGAGCAGATACGCCACCACAAGCATAAAAAGGCTTTCATTTATCATATAATCAACACCGATTTGATCCTTTGCTACATACATTAAATCAGCCAGTGCAATTGCGCTAAAAACCGAAGTTTCTTTTAACAAAAACACCACATTTGCCAAAAAGGCAGGCACACTAACGCTAAGTGCTTGTGGTAAAATTACATAAAAAAATGCTTGCATGTCGCTAAGTCCAAGGCTAAGTGCACTCTCACGCTGAATTTTTTCAACTGAGTTTAGTCCAGAGCGAAACGCCTCACACATATAACTTCCACCTAAAAAAGCCAACCCTATCACACCACAAGTCTCAGCACTAAGGACAATTCCAGCCTTAGGTAAAGCATAATAAAGAAAAATAATTTGGATTAAAAGTGGAGTATTTCTACTAAGTTCTATATAAGCACGGATAAAAAATCTAAGCACTGGTGTAGCACTAAACCAAGCACAAAATAGCCCTAGCAAAAATGATAGAAAAATTCCAAAAATCCCTATTCGCAAAGTAAGCCAAAAAGCATCAATAAACTGCTGATAATTTTCTAGTATATAAGTAAAATCCACGATTTGCCCTTAAAAAATCTAAGGAATTCTAGTTTAAAAATTTTAATTAAAATTTAACTTTATATTTTTTATGTTAAATTTAGTCAAAGTCTTAAAAAAAATAGTAAATTAATTTCACTTTAAAAAATTCAAATCGCCGCAGTGCTAAAAAGGTAAAAAATTCGGCATAATGGTCAAAAATTTATAAAATTCAAATAAATAAAATTAAGTTGAATTTTTAAAGAGTAAGACTTAAAATAAAAGCTACAACAAAGCTTAATATACCGATAAT